>WTJN01000122.1 GCA_011526265.1 Candidatus Arcticimaribacter sp.
TCGCCCGTATGAACCGCGAATACCTATCGGCCAGCTTAAAAGGATAAATTCTTTTGAATGAATCATGCTATAGACCCGCTCTATTGAGCGGGTTTTTTTGTTTCTGAAGCACTTATCTAAAGAAAAGAATAAAGAGTTTTGATTTGAGGTGCATAGGAATGTTTTATGGTTTCAAAGAGACTAGATTTGACTGTAAACAGCGGTTAATAGGATAAAAAAGAGAACATTGGTTCTGCTTTTTGCTTTAGAAAGACCCAGCCTTCTTCGGGCTTTGACAATTAAAATTTGCAGGGTAATTATGACTATGGTAGTTATGGTGTAACTCGGGAGATTTAGCGCTTGACTCAACAGGATTTCGTCACTGGTTTCCACGATGGAGAAGAATTCCGCCAATGCAGCTGTAAGACGAAGACAAAACCCTGCTAGAAGGATATTGAAAAAAAGCAATGAGGGTTTTCGTTTAAGGATTAAATAAGCACAAAGGCATTGAAGGAAAGTAAAGGCAACCCCACTACCATAGATAAACTGTACATCTGTTGTCCCAAAAGCGCTAGAAGTCTGAAGCAATTGTACAGTGTTGTGTTTCAAGAGTACTTCATGGTCCAGTATTACATAGGAAAAGTAATGCGCCAGTTCATGCAAAAAATAGGTGACTACAGTGAGGGGAACAAAGGATAAAAGTTCCAGTAGTGGCTTATTGTTCCTATGCTCTAGAAAAGCAAAAATGGGGTCAAAGATTCCATCGACAAGTCGAATCCAGCCGATCATTAAATACAAGCCAATAATTGAGGAAACAAGAATAACAAGAAATAGGTTCATAGCTGGTGATTTGGTTCCACCAAGCTAAGAAAAAAGTCTATTAAATGGAAGTATAATCCTCAATCCCTGCTACACAGCCTAAAGCCAACAGTTTTTCCAAGGAGAATTGGGTGGCAACGCCCACCACATCCATTCCTGCCCCTTGGGCTGCCTTTATGCCCGAGGCAGTGTCTTCGAAGGCTAAGCAATCTTGTGGGGCAACGCCTAACTTTTTAGCAGCGGTCAAAAATATTTCAGGATGCGGCTTCCCTTTTTCTACTTGATCCCCGCCGGTAGTACTGTGAAAATAGGAAGTGATTTCCAACTGCTTCAAAGTCATTTCCAAATTGTTTTGGTCGCCCATGGTGGCCAATCCAATGGGAAGTTTCTTTGCTTTCAAGCCATTAAAAAAAGCGTGTAAGCCGGGGAGCGGTTGCAGTAAATGTCCGTAGGTATTTCGGTAAAGTGCTTCCTTTTCGTTCCCCACTTCCCGCAGCTGTTCTTCGGTCGTCAAGTGAGGAAAAAAACGCGCCATGACTTCAATCAAGGTGCCTTTGTGGTAGTCGCGCTCAAAAGTTTCCGCATCGATTCCCAGTCCTTTTTCTTCGATAAATTTCATCCACGCCAAATGGTGGTAATGCATGTTGTCGGTCAAGGTGCCGTCCATGTCAAATATGTAAGCTTTTTTTTGGGGGAGTTGAATCATTGCTATTTTTTTTTCATCTTTAGGTCAATACTTAAAGATATGGATTCTTCTTTGACCCTTAGCGCCTTACAAACAGATCTTTTTTGGGAAGACAAAAGCAAAAATTTGGACCAGCTTGCAAAACAAATCGAAGCACTTCCCTCCACCGATGTTGTTCTTTTGCCGGAAATGTTCACCACAGGTTTCACCATGGCCGCAGAAAAGTTGGCCGAAGATATGGAGGGAGAAACGGTGCAATGGATGCGCCATTGGGCAGAAAAAAAACAGGCAGCCATTGGGGGAAGTACCATCATCAAAGCGTCAGGAAAGGTCTACAACCGTTTCCTATGGGTGCATCCCACAGGAGAAATCGATTTTTATGACAAACGGCATACCTTCACCTTGGCCGGTGAAAGCGATGCCTACGCAACAGGGCAAAACGACGGGATCATCCACTACAAGGACTGGAAAATATGCCTGCGGGTGTGCTACGATGTACGCTTTCCAGTCTGGAATCGAAACAAATACGATTACGATCTTTTGATTTTTACGGCCAACTGGCCAGCCAAACGCATTGCGCATTGGGATGCGCTCCTCAAAGCCAGGGCCATAGAAAACATGGCCTATTGTATTGGGGTAAACCGCATTGGCACCGACGGCGCCAACTTGCACTATCCCGGGCATACGGCCTTTTATGATTATATGGGAGAAACGCTGTCCATCGCCGAACCCAATCGACCACAGGCATTAACAACTCAATTGAACAAAGCGTCATTGCAGCAAGTGCGGCACAAATTACCTTTCCTCAACGACCGCGATCGTTTCACTATTCAATCGTAATCGTTTCGTTGAGTTCCCAATTGGCCCGTAAATTCAAGGCTTCTTCCAAGTAAATGACTTCTTCGGGTTGTCGCTTTTCTAAGTAATTTCCAGTGTCCCAACGACCATTCCCGTTACGATCTTTCACAAAACGGATTTGATATTTCTGAGGGATCAAATAGTCCAAGGTGTAAAAGTCAGCAGCGTTTTGGGGAATCTTTCGAATCAGTTTTCCGTCTTCAGTAATCAATTCAAAAAAGTAGGGAATATCGGTGTCTTTGCGTTTGACCGTAAGAAAAAGAGTCCCATAACTCTCCACCGATTGTGTCCGAACCTGATGCATAATGGTATCATTGGTGGCCCCTAAAAAGTCGGTCACTGCATTGGGAAAAAGTTGTAGGCGATAGGTGTCGTTTTGCACTTTGTCAAAATGAATGTACACCCGGTCTTTGTTTTCATCTATCGAGGTAGTAAAAGGCACGTCCAGTGTATCGACATCAAAGAGTGCGATTTGCTTTTCATCCACGGCGGTAATGGGAAGATTACTTTCAATTTTCAGGGTATCCATGAAGTGAATGATGCTGCCATTTTGCGGTTGAATATTGACCAGTAAAGAGTCTTCCACCAAGCGAAAGGGTTTGATGGTTTGAGGGCGGATGGAGTCTGCAATTTTAAAGCCCAATTGCAGCGAGTCTAAGCCTTCGATGGGTTGAAACCAATAGTGCAAGGTGTCTTTTTTTCGATCGCGGGTAAAGAAGCCTTGTCCTTGTTCCACAAAAGCAGAATCAAAAACCACTTGCTGCTGCTCGTAAGCACCAAAATAGCTGAACTCTAAATGGTGATCGTTTACAAAGCGGGCTTGTCCCCATTTAAAATTGGGGATTTCAAAAAACATCAATGGAAATTTCAAGGAGTCCTGAGGCAGCTCGATGGGCGTTTCGAAAAAGCCAATTTTATCCATGTTTTGGTCAAAGAAGTAATTGTTGCTCACGTCTTGAATGGCAAGAAATTCATATTTCCCTGGGGCTAAACTTTGGAGGTTGAAGTAGACACTGTCTAGGGTATTGCCCACATAAAGCGGTTTTTGAAAATAAATCGTGGAGTCGGTAAATGTCGAATCTATCGGGTACAGATGAATGGATACGCGCGAGGGGGGGTCAATCGCGTATGCGTTTTTAACGATCCCCGAAAGCTCTAACGAATCGAGATAATCGCCTGTAGAGAAGGTATAACTAAAGAAAGGGTAGGCATTTCCTTCATTATAGTCCACAATGGAAGCTCCAAAATTGAAGTTGAAGGTGGTGTTTTTCCTCGGCGGTTCATTCAACCGTATTTCAATTTTTTTACTCACCGTCCCCTCGGGGTATATGGTGTAGGCATCGCGGTCCAGAGGGGGAGAAACAATCAATTGGTCAGCGACGCTTTTCAATTGTACATACTCATCGAAAACCATCACCACACGGTCTGCATCAAAATTGACCGTTTTGTGGGCTGGGGTAGCGCTGACCAGTACAGGGGGAAGACTGTCTTTTGGTCCTCCCGAGGGAGAACCACGTTTGGCACATCGCGAAGTTGAAAGCAGTGCAATGACGCTAAGAATGAGCAAAACGCTTTTCTTCATAGGGTACAAAGTAACGCATAAATCCGCTAAATTCTATAGGCAATAGTGGCAATGCTGAACCGGTAGTGCGAAGACGAAGACAGAACGTTCAAACAGGCCTCAAGGGTGGCTCCAGTGGTAAAGATGTCATCCATCAATAAAAAGTGTCCACCGGGCGGCAAAGCATCGAAGCACCCCGCAAAAGCATTGGCCAAAACTGTTCTTCGGTCGCGGGTTGTTTGCGACAATGGAGGAGTAGAAACGACCCGCTTTAACACCGAAGGGTAATAAGGGATGGAAAGCAGTTCTTCCACCGTTTGCCCCATGATGTCTACTTGATTATATCCGCGGAGGTTTTTTCTCTTGGAGTGCAAAGGCACCCCAATAAGCCCGTCAAATGGCGGCAAGTTTTTGGCCAAATAGGCCGCCAGTTTTTTTCCAAAGTAAACCCCCACAGATTTTTGCCCGCGGTATTTCAACGCATAGAGCATTTTTTCAATCGAACCGTCCTTTGAAAATGGATACAGGGCAAAGGCTTCTTGGAGATTATAATTTTCTTTCAAGTATTGCATTTTGGGAATCACAACGCCATGCGCAGTGTAGGAAGCGACAAAGTTAATCTCACAAGCTGGACAAACATATTTGAGCGGATAGGGCAGAAGGCTGTTGCATGCGCTACACACAGGGGGGAAGAGAAAGTCCTTTAGGGTTTGAAACAGACGTCGAAAAAAGAGATGCATTTCTCAAAGATTTGGCAATATCAAAATACGAAAAGAATTATTTTTGTCGCATGACAGATTTCAAAAAAATTATTTCGCACGCCAAGGAGTACGGTTTTGTCTTTCCTTCTAGTGAAATATACGATGGGCTGAGTGCCGTCTATGACTATGGTCAAAACGGGGTGGCCCTCAAAAAAAACATTCGTGATTATTGGTGGAAAGCCATGGTGCAATTGCACCACAATATCGTAGGGATCGATGCTGCTATTTTTATGCACCCCACCACCTGGAAAGCGTCGGGTCATGTTGATGCGTTTAACGATCCGTTGATTGATAACAAGGATTCGAAAAAACGCTACCGTGCCGATGTTTTGGTCGAAGACTATTGTGCCAAAATCGAGAATAAAATAGAGAAAGAAGTCAACAAAGCCGCCAAGCGGTTTGGCGAGGCTTTTGACCCGCAGCAGTTCAAAGCGACCAATCCACGGGTGGTTGGTTATCAAGAAAAAATAGACGGCATCCTCAAGCGTCTTGGAAAATCACTCGAAGCAGAAGATTTGGCCGACGTAAAGGCTTTGATCGAAGAACTTGAAATTGCTTGTCCAGAGTCGGGTTCGCGCAATTGGACCGATGTCAAACAGTTCAACCTCATGTTTGGCACCAAGCTCGGCGCTTCGGCCGAGTCGGCCATGGATTTGTATCTCCGTCCTGAAACGGCACAAGGAATATTTGTCAACTTTCTCAATGTTCAAAAAACGGGTCGAATGAAGATTCCTTTTGGAATAGCACAGACCGGAAAAGCTTTTCGCAACGAAATTGTTGCCCGGCAATTTATTTTTCGCATGCGGGAATTTGAACAAATGGAAATGCAATTCTTTGTTCCCCCTGGAAGCCAAAAAGAATGGTACGAAAAGTGGAAACAAACCCGCTTGCAATGGCATCTTTCTTTGGGGATGGGTGAAGAAAACTACCGTTTTCACGACCACGAAAAATTAGCCCACTACGCCGATGCCGCCGCCGATATTGAATTCAAATTTCCTTTTGGATTCAAAGAATTGGAAGGCATCCATTCCCGCACCGATTTTGACCTTGGGAGTCATGAAAAATATTCGGGTAAAAAACTACAGTACTTCGACCCCGAGCGCAATGAAAATTACGTTCCTTACGTGGTGGAAACTTCCATTGGGTTGGATCGCATGTTCTTGGCGACCCTTTCTTGGGCGTTGCGCGAGGAAAAATTAGCCGACGGTAACAGCCGAACGGTACTTAAATTACCGGCCATCTTGGCGCCGACAAAAGTGGCAGTTTTACCGTTGGTCAAAAAAGACGGTCTGCCTGAAATGGCACAGAATATTATCGATCAACTCAAATGGGAACACGCCGTTGTTTATGATGAAAAAGACGCCGTCGGACGCCGATACCGCCGTCAAGATGCTTTGGGAACGCCCTATTGTATCACCGTCGATCACCAATCGTTAGAGGATCAAACGGTAACCCTCCGCGACCGCGACTCTATGGAACAAGAGCGTATTGCCGTGGCAGAACTTTCGTCTTTCCTCGATGCAAAGTTAAACCCCAAGCATTGGTTGCAGAAGATTTAAATGACGCTGGGGACCGCCTTCAAAATTGAATCTTGTAAAGAATATCAAGAAAAAAGCCAAGTTGATCAACATTATTGACGGATTGATTGACCTCGTTGTACCGTTTTACAAACAGATTTTCACGGTTGGTAAGATTTAAAAAATCGATTGACCATTCT
>WTJN01000038.1 GCA_011526265.1 Candidatus Arcticimaribacter sp.
ACTTTATTTGTGTCGACATGATGTCTCCTATTGGGGCAATTGCCCCGCTTTTCGTATTGATTGGAAGTTTTTCGTTTGGAAACAACGAGGGGCTGGGTTTAAGCCCTTCCCTGACAGTCAGTGTTAGTTGTCGCTGGTTGTTTCCTGAGAGATCACGGCTGTGATCAGCTCTATCTCTGGCTCGCCGTATTCCCCAGCAAGCGGTCCTGTTAGGACGGTTCCTGTGACAAGGTCCTCGTAGACCTCATCCACTTGGAACTGATGTTCTGGAATGTCATCGAACTCTGCAATGAGGACAATGCATCCAGGCTGTAGATCCTTGAGTGTTACGCTCATCACCAGGCCCTCCGCAGTAAGAGGTCAGGCAGCAGTAAACCCAAGGTCACCGACAGGGGCAATGGCCAAGGTATTGGCCTGAGTAAGTCCGGCAGTGCTGCCAGCCCCAGTATCAATCCCGCAACAACAGGAGGAAGCTTAACAAGCCAACCGAAGCGTTTCCAAACAGCATAGGCTAGCCCAATCCGTAAAGCGCCACTCGCGAGTGCGAGCAGCGTTGATGTGGTAAACATAATGGTTCTCCTTAATGGTTATCTACCATTATAGAGACCCAGAATTTCTCAGTTTTTAGATATCAAAGTAGTCAACTAGTCAGCAGTCAGATGCATTTCATTGCAATACATTGGTTATTATTTCTATTTCATGCGCCTTTGTTTATTCCCCCTGCATAGGCGTTCAATATATCGTCCATTTTATTTTCACCAACAGACCCAATCTTTAGGTGGTCAGGGCGTATACATATGCGATTGTTGCAGAGGTGACGCACAACCTCGCCATCGTAAGGTAATGTTGCAGTAAGCGTGAGACTAATGAACCTATAAAGATAATCAGACACGCCCAATAGCTTTATACGCCTGGGGGACTTTGCAGTACCTAACTCCCAGCATCCTGTGGAGCTTTGTATACTCGATATTGCACTGGCTGGTGCATTACACTTCTTCGCCTTTCGAAGATACTTTTCACAATATGCAAGGGCCTCTTCTGGGGTTTCCTCAAATAACTTTGTGTAGTTATCCCGAGCTGGACTTCGTAGTTTCTCATGGAAAAGCGACCTTTCAAAGGTATCTAGTCGCCTCCTTCCATCCAAGATGAAGTGTCGTATCAGCGTGTCTGTATCAGACATCTTTACCGAGCATCAGTTTCAGACGGCGAATCTGTCCAGACATGGGCTCATAGCCATCTTCAATCCTTGCTTTTGAAGCTCGTCCATCAATATTTGCGAGGCGTTCAACAGGAATCCTAAATCCACCCTTGACCCATACTTGTCCAGCCTTTGGTTGATTGGCTTGTGGTTTGTACCAAGCCCATTTCTGGATGCCACCATCCCAAGCAAACCTTCTCTTCTCCCAACCCATTTCTGTGAATAGGTGTGTTTGAGCATTAGCTTCCCTGTAAGCAAATTTCTTTATGACCTCACCAGCAAACTCGACAGGCACAAAGTTGATTAAATGCTCTTCAAGTTGCTCTTCAATCTGCTGTCTAACGACATCTGGTGCTAGAGACTTGAGCTGAACCATTATCTCAGTGCTGTGCTCGGCAACATTGAGGCTGTTGGGATTATGACGAGCAAGGTCCCTCTGCATCAAGCTATCGTAGATGCTGCGAACCCCTGCTTCTGTGCTTATCAAATCTTTCAGCCTTCCAACAATCTGCGTGAAGTTTTCATAGTCATCCCCACCATTGTTGTAGCCTTGATGGTCAAAATTGAGGATGAAGAAACGCCGGTCAGCTTCTTCTAGCCACAGCGGTAAATGATTTGTTGTGAGTATAAATGCGCAATTAATTCTCTCCACGCTGCTCGGAAGACTCTTAGCCTCAACTGTTGTGCTATCTTCGGTAATGAGACTTTTGATAGAATTCGCATCCTTTGACCCTTTTCTAACTTCGACTTCCTCAACAATCACAAGTTTGTGCTGCAAAATCTCTTTGTTAAATCGGGCCACAAGTTTAGTTACGCCGTTAATTCTAGAAGTGTTTTGAAGACCAAAGAGCTCTCGGCATACATCAGTCAGTGCCGTTTTCCCTGTTCCCTGTTTACTTGAGTACAACATAACAGCCCACTTGGGCTTTTGAGTTTCATACTTCAGACACCAGGCGAGCCAATCTAGAAATACTGCTCGGTCTTTTTCTTGAGGGATGACATAACAGATAAACTCATCAAAGGCCTGCGCAGCAATGCTTAATGCTTCCAAGGCTCTATATTTTGGTAGTGTCCAGCGGTTCACACTGACAACCCCATCTTCAAATATGATTTTTTGCTTATTTGCAGGCAGGCTTACTGTATTCCCAGACCATACGGGTATGCTCTCTTCTGGATTTAACTTCCCAAGTGGTGGGTCCAACAACACCCTAAAGAAGTCTTTGAGGCTATTACTTGACAAGGCGAACAGCGGGAATTCAACACGCATGCGCTGAATGATAACCTGTTTGATATCCTGTGCATTATATGACGTTTGTAGATTGTTGACGTCATAGTATTTTCCATCCTTTTTCACAAACCATGCTGATACGAGACGCAAAATTTCCGATATTTCGGGAGCGAATGGGCGGCCATCTGTATCCAATCTCTGGAAATGGTCTTCACCTTCGAATGGGAAGTGGCCGAGCCCCTGCTCCACTCTTCTGCCAAGCTTTTCGCTTACTTGTTCAGCTATCGCTTCTGCTGCCTCTTTGTTTGGCAGTTTATCAAATTCACTCATTTATCGACAGCAACCCTAGCTATGTTCATTTTTATTTTTACCAAGATATTTTTTCAATTCAGTTTGATTTGGAATAAGCCGCGATGGAAGACCCCTCGCAGCCTAAAATTATGACGTTTAAGAAAAATCGTCAAAATTAATGACAACTTCCGGTTCAACATCGTCAGG
This sequence comes from Candidatus Arcticimaribacter sp., assembly GCA_011526265.1. Classification (GTDB taxonomy): domain Bacteria; phylum Bacteroidota; class Bacteroidia; order Flavobacteriales; family Flavobacteriaceae; genus Arcticimaribacter. The sequence continues at coordinate 2,925 of WTJN01000038.1, forward strand.
ATTGAGCTCCCTTGGCTCAAGGCACGGCTCGCACAAGGCAGACCAATACTCAGAAGAGGAACAGACTGCAGCTGAACCATCAAATAGGTCACTGAAGACACAGTCATGCATGGGTTGCAATTTATCACTTCCAACGAAGTCCAACACCTCTTTGGCTTTCCAGTCACAATACGCCTGTATCACCTGCGCATCCCCTTCCTCCGGCATCACAAGTGTTTTAAACAGGGCAAGCTCAAAGGCATTCATCAAGACAAGCTGGTGCAATGTATCAAGTTCATGGGCCGCCCTGTACGCGTCAATCACCAGTGAGCTCGCATGAACGATTTCCTGATACTTTCGCTCGTGTTGGTTCAAGACAATGTTGAGTTTGCGTGATGCAGCAATAGCTTCGCGCCAGTCACCGCCCTCTTCGCTAAATAGCCGCTGATGCCAATCTGGATTACTCATCAGATAGCTTTCAACTGCATGCCAATCTTTTGGGTGGTACGCGCCGTAAATTGCACGGGCATTGCTGTCGTCAATCAAGTGATAGTTTGTAAGTGGTAAAGTCATAGTATCTCTTTCCATTAATTTAGTGGATTTAGTTAAAAAAGGTGGTCATCGTTCTCAGCCGCATGACTGGGATGCTGGTTTATCTTCGGACTGCGGAAACCCTTTCTGTAGTCAGCCACACTGAAGGTGGCATCTTCCCAGTCGTGCTCATAGCTTGGCATGTATTCATTGAAGACACTCGAAGCGCCTTGTCTTGGTCCGCTGCGTTCGAAGAATGCCCGCAGGACTTCTGAGGGAAGTTCCCAACTATGTACCAGCGTATTCATCACAACGATGCATTCATTTGTTGAGTAGCTGAGAAGTACGTGGGCATTGTCTGCTGTCTTGTTATTGTCACCCTTCACATGGACACGAAGAATAGTACGCGCGCTTCTCTCTGTGCGCAGGGTGTCCACAAGGTCAAAATGCTGGGGGATGTGTTCAACAGAGCGTTTATGTTGCCTACGATATGCCTCTGTGTCTCTCTTGGGCAACTCTGCGTAATACTCAGTGCTCCTGTTTCCAACATCTAGGAAGGAAAGCTTCACACGCCCTGATGCAAAGACCTGCAAGCGATATCCTTGCAGTTCCATAAGGTGTTCTTGTTCGAAAAAGGTATCAAGATATTTGGTCATAATATTCTCCAAAAATAATAAAGCCCAAACACGGAGGGCCGGGTCTGGGACAAGGGTTAAGGTTAAAAGGGAAGATGTAAGTCTAAAGGGTAAGTCTTAAGACCTAAGGTGTAAGTTGTAATATGTAAGATATAAAACATAAGGGATTGGGTGTTTCCCAAGCCAAGATTGGATTAATCAACAACAAACAAACTAAATACGACTGTCATCATATAATTCATCAATATTCGGGGATATTTTTATCTAACATTTAGTCATTAATCCGCCCTATTTTTCTGTGTTTGTTTTCTGTGACTTACGAGTTGGGCCAAAGCACCGTGTCTTCAGCATCGACTGGCCAGAACATACCCAACTTTATCTTCTTTAGGGTCGGGTATTTTTTGGTCTTCATTTTCTTTGCTTTAAGTGGGGCCAGAAGGTGTCCCCATACTGTTGTATTTAGGTCGCAAGACTGCTGACTTTGGTCATTAATCACCGGTATTTTAGTGCTTCCCGTTGCTCATTAGGGGGCACTATTTTTAGTCATTATTCCTGACTATTATTTCACTGTGGTTTCTTAGGGTTACCAGGCCCGCATCATATGCTCCCGCATGACCTCGATGGCATAGCCTGAACCGTAGTTGGCGGCGACACTGTTCTCACTATGGCCAAGGATGGCTTTGGATATGGCCTCAGGACAGCCTGAATTACGCAGCCTGTCTTTCATTCTGTGGCGAAGACTGTGGATGGTGACCTTAGGGTCACTAACGGTCTTCCTTAGGCGCTTCATCAGCATGGCAGATGCGCTGTCATTGCCCCGAGGTCGTGCATACTTTGTGAACAGTGGCTCTGATGGTTTCTTGTTTGTGCAGAACCCTGCTAGGTGCTGTGCTGTCTCGTTTGAGATCGGAATAGTCCGCTCTGATGTTACCGTCTTGAGGCCTCGGTGCTCATTGCTTTTAATCGTGAGCGTTTGTTGTTCCAGGTCTATATCTCGCACCAACAGGCCAGTAACCTCAGCAACCCGACACCCTGTATCCCTGAGTGTCACAAACAAAGCTGCTGCAAGGGTATCATTCAAGAAGTCTTGTGCTGCGCCCTCTAGCTGCTCTTCGGTGATTGGAAGCCTATCCGTCTTGCTCGCCCCACTGCCCTTAACACGAATACCTGCGAATACGTTCTTACAAACTAGGTCATGTTCATTGATTGCAGTGTTGATTGCCGCCTTCACGATACTGAGAGTTCTCACCACAGAGTTAGGTGCAATCTGACCTAGCAGGTAGTCTCTATAGGCGTTTGCGTCTTTTCTTGTAATGTTCTCAAGAGGTGTCCACTCAAAGCGGTTCTTGCCCAGTACCTGGATGAGGTCTTTGCTTATCCTGCTGACACGGCTCTTCAGTGAGCGGTTATCTTCTCCAGCCTTTGCTTTAAATTCCCGATATTCCTCCAAGACGGTCTTGAGTGTCATTGGCTCTGGTTGCATCTGCGCAGCACCAATCTGGCGAACAACTTCAGTCGGAACCTGTCCTTTGAGGGCCATGGCCAACTCACGGAAGTCATCCGTGACATCCCACTCTGCTTCTACAACACCGTCTTGGAAGACACTTGCGTGCCATTCACCCAGGCGCTCCTTGACGACTTGAAGGGCACGTTGGCTATCCGGTGTGTGTCGCTCCATATCGAATAGAGCTTCAATCTCTGCATGGACCTTGGGAAGATTGCGCATGGCTTCTGCGTAGGTATTCCCCAACTGACGATAGACTGTCGCCTTCGCAATCACTTCACGCAGGTCTTTAGGGACATTCCGTTTATACCGGTAGCTGCCATTGGCACGCTTGAAGACATACATTGGGAGTTTGGGCATTGCTGACTCGCTCACTGAAAACACTCCACACAATCATCAAATCAATGCCCCTACTATGCGCAGCTAAAACTGACGCTTTCAAGTTGGATTTTGACGCAAAGTGGTCCACAAAGCGGTCCCGAAAATGGTCCCAGCACAACACAAAATCCTTGTTTTCTTGGATTTTCTACGACTTATTGACTGGAAAGTGGTGCCCGGGGGCGGAATCGAACCACCGACACGAGGATTTTC
>WTJN01000083.1 GCA_011526265.1 Candidatus Arcticimaribacter sp.
AATAAAACAGCATTCATCACAGGTGCAGCCAAAGGTATCGGAAGAGCAACAGCCGTTGCTCTTTCGGCCGCTGGTTGTCGTGTGATTTTGACCGATATCGATGAAACTGCCCTCGCAGAAACCGTCGAAAGCCTTCGCAAAGATGGTGCTAACGTGAGTAGTTACCTTCTCGATGTCGGACAACCCGATGAAATCAATCGCGTCCATGAGCAAGCATTAGCCGATCATCAAACGATTGAGTATTTTGTCAATAATGCTGGGATCAGCGGGCAACTCGCACCGCTCCATCTCACTCCAGCCGAAGAATGGCACAAGGTGATCAATGTAGACTTAACCAGTGTTTTTCATTGTCTCCAAGCCCAAGTCAAAATCCTCCTCCCCCAAGGTGGTGGTAGCATTGTCAATGTTGCTTCCTTGGCCGGAAAAAAAGGCGTCGTCCTCGGTGCGCCCTACGCGGCAGCTAAGCACGGTGTATTGGGCCTCACCAAAACAGCCGCACTAGAATACGGTCAGCACGGAATTCGTGTCAATGCCGTTTGCCCCTCATTTTTAGAAACAGACATCATCCAACCCGTACCAGACAAGGTGCTGGATTTTGTCAAAAACCATCGCGTTCCACTCAAGCGCCTTGGTCTTCCCGAAGAAGCCGCCAACACCATTGCCTGGCTGCTTTCCGATCAATCCTCTTTCGTCAACGGTCATGGACTCACCATGGATGGCGGAATGAGTGTCGGTTAACCCTTTTTTTTTCTTGACAAAAAAGCGCCCAACCTGCGCACAAACTTAACAGTGTTTTATGCTTTTTGTTTGTCGAACAAATCCTATATTGAGGAAAATTAAAAATCATCAATATGTTTCGACTCGACGGACAAATCGCCATCATCACCGGAGGTGCACAAGGAATTGGCGAAGGAATTTGTGAGGTGTTTTGTCAAGCAGGCGCCACGGTCGCCCTATGGGACATTCGTCCCAGTGGACAAGAAACGGCTGAGCGCATCAAGGCTTCTGGCGGTAATATTTTCTTCCAATCGGTGGATGTTACCGATCGCAAAGCAGTAGACAGTGCTGTGCAAGAAATCATCGATGCCCACGGAAAAATTGACATCCTCATCAACAACGCCGGCGTATTACGCGATCGATCGTTTCTCAAAATGGAACAAGAAGAATGGGATACCGTAATTAACGTAAATCTCAACGCCTTGTTCACCACCACCCAAGCAGTACTCCCCCACATGCGCGAAGCAGGATATGGACGAATTATTTCAGCCTCGTCGGTCAATGGATTTGCCGGGGCCTTTGGACAAACCAACTATGCGGCCACCAAAGCCGGTGTGGCTGGTTTTACCCGTTCATTGGCGCGAGAAGTAGGACGATTTGGAATAACAGCCAATGCTGTTGCTCCTGGATTTATCGCCTCAGAAATGACTGCCTCCATGCCTCCTGAAGTGGTCAAAGCGGGCATTGCCATGATTCCTGTAGGGCGCATTGGAAGCCCCGAAGACATGGGTTACGCCTACCTCTACTTGGCCTCCAAAGAAGCTGGATTTATTAACGGCACCACATTGCATGCCAACGGTGGTGCATTACCCACATAATTATGTCAATACAAAAATTATTTGATCTCAATGGCCGTGTGGCCATCGTTACCGGTGCCAGTAAGGGCATCGGGAAAGCTATCGCCGAAGGATTGGCCGAATACGGCGCCAAAGTCGTTGTCAGTAGTCGCTCACAAGAAGCCGTAGACGAGGTGGCGCAGTCCATTACCGCCAATGGCGGGGAAGCCATAGGCATTGCTTGCCACGTCGGTGATGAAGAACAACGCAAATCGCTCGTAGCCCACACAATAGAACACTATGGTGGGGTCGACATTTTGGTCAATAACGCTGCGACAAACCCTGTTTTTGCACCTATAGAAACCATCGAAACACCTGTTTTTGACAAAATAATGGATGTAAATGTTAAAGCGTGCTTTGACTTTGCTAAGCTGTGTTTACCCCACATGAAAAACAAAAAAAATGGGAGCATCATCAACATTGCTTCGGTCGAAGGAATGAAACCCAGCAATGGCTTGGGAATCTACAGTGTGAGCAAGGCCGCACTGATTATGCTCACACAGGCACAAGCGCGTGAATGGGGTAAATTTGGTGTACGTTCCAATGCCATTTGCCCGGGATTAATCAAAACAAAATTCAGTCAAGCCTTGTGGAGCAATGATGCAATCATGCAACAGGTCAATCATCACTTACCCCTTGGGCGAGCGGCTGAGACCAATGAAGTAGCCGGTTTGGCCGTCTACCTCGCTGCCGATGCTTCTTCCTATACCACCGGGGCTGTTCTCAATGCCGACGGTGGACACATGCTGACCTAAAAACCTTGCTATGGAAACAACACAAAAACCTTATTTCACAACGGTCGATAAACTTGTGAATCTAAAAGACCATGTGGGCAAAGAAATTGGATTGACCCCTTGGGTAACCATCACGCAGGAGCGGATCAATCAATTTGCCGAAACGACCGAAGACCGTCAATGGATTCATATCGACGAAGCCCAAAGCGCAGCCTATTCCCCCTACAAAAAAACGGTAGCACATGGATTTCTCGTGCTGTCTTTGGCGTCTAAATTTTCCTATGAAACCCTCTCCATGCGCGATGTGGTGATGGGCGTAAACTATGGGTTGGATAAAGTACGCTTTCCCAATGCCACAAAATCGGGGGCAAATATCCGCGGCCGGGTACGTGTTTTGAGTTTTGAAGAAATCAACGGCGGTGGGAAATACAAACTCGAGATTGTCTTTGAAATTGAAGGGGAAGAAAAACCCGCCTGTGTCGCAGAGTTTATCGCGCTGGCCTACACCAAAGCTGTTTAATCGTTTCCATGAATAAAGATCAAGCCAAAACTGTTCGGAAGGGAGAAGAACTGGACCAGCAAAAACTGCAGCACTATCTGCGTCAATTTTTCAATCAACCCCAAGGAGAATTACAAGTGAAACAATTCCCGTCAGGATTTTCCAACCTGACCTATCTGATCACCTTTGGCGATCAAGAAGCGGTCTTGCGCCGTCCCCCCTTTGGGGCCAACATCAAGTCGGGACATGACATGGGAAGGGAATATAAAATACTCAAGGCCCTAGAGAATCACTATGGGAAATCTCCGCGTCCTCTACTCTTTTGCGAAGACCTCGACATCCTGGGTGCCCCCTTCTATTTGATGGAAAGGGTAGAAGGAACCATTCTGCGGGCAAGTACACCCAAAGAAGAGATGCCCAATTCGCAGCAATTTAAACGCTTGGCACAAGGCTTTGTCGACACCCTATGTGAACTCCATCAACTCGACTATGACCGGATTGGATTGGGAGATTTAGGTCACCCCGAAGGCTATGCCGAACGGCAAGTCAATGGGTGGATCAAACGCTATGGCAAGGCCAAAACACACGATCACAAAGCCATGGATGCAACCGCTCAATGGTTGGTTGGCAATATTCCATCGCAGCAAAAATCGAGCTTGGTGCATAATGACTTTAAATACGATAACTTGGTGTTGGAAACCGACGGCTCCATGCGCATCAAAGCGGTGTTGGACTGGGAAATGACCACCTTGGGTGACCCGTTGATGGATTTGGGCACTTCATTGGGCTATTGGATTCATCACACCGATCCCGACTTTTTGGCGCAAAACCAACTCAACCTCACCACCCAAATGGGTAATCCTACCCGAGAAGAATTGGTAGAAATGTATGCCCAAAAAACAGGTTTGGCGATGGATGATATTGTCTTCTATTTTGTTTTTGGAGTCTTTAAAATTGCTGTCATTGTTCAACAAATCTACGACCGATATGCAAAGGGCTTCACTCAAGATCCACGGTTCAAGCATTTGGACAAAATTGTCGAACTCTATGGAATCTTGGCACAACAAGCCATCGCAAAAAACAAACTCGATCGTTTGTTCTAAGGCTGTTCAATGCCCGGTTGTTTCAAAGTAAAGCCTTCTTCTTTTTTGGCCGCCTGTACCATCTCTTGTACTTCATCAAGTAAAGCTTTGGCATCGTAAACCACTCCATCGCGAATGGTGTATTTAACTCCCCCCACGCGGACAACCTCATTATCTTCGGTGAGCTTGATGGCTCCTGTGCCGTACAGTACTTTTAAATTTTCCAAAGGGTTTTCTTCAACCAAGACCATATCGGCCAATTTCCCCACTTCAATGGTCCCGATTTGGTCGTCTAATTTTAAGGCCTCTGCCCCATTTAAAGTTGCCGAACGAATCACCTCTAACGGATGAAAACCTGCTTCGCGTAATAATTCTAACTCTCTGACATAGGCAAAACCGTACAACTGAAAAATAAATCCAGAATCTGATCCGGTGGTCACCCGTCCTCCTCGATTTTTGTATTCGTTGACAAAGGTCATCCACAACTGATAATTCTTTTTCCAAGCAATTTCTTGTTCCGTTCCCCAATAGTGCCAGTAGGAACCGTGAGAAATTTTAGACGGCTGGAAAAATCGCCATAAACTGGGCAAAGTATAGGTTTCATGCCATTCTGCTCGACGCGCGCGCTGAAGGTCACGACTGGCTTCATAGATATTGAATGTTGGATCGAGGGTAAAATCCAAGGCCAACAATTCCTCCATAACATTGTTCCAATGCTCTGAGTAAGGTGCCGCCGCCTGTTCCCAAAGTTTTCCCGCTTGCTCAAAACGATGTTGCTCGTTCTGATAATTGTAATCCAAGGGATAGTCTTGAACGGTTCTGTCGTCAAATAACGCTTCGGGCAGCCCATACCAATGTTCCATGGTAGTCAAACCTGCACGCGCAGAATGCAATACATTCCAGCGAGCAACGCTCATTTGCGCATGGTGACAGGCCGACCCAAGGCCCAATTTATTATTCTCGTCCAGCGCTGCTTCCATGATCTCGGGACGGGATCCAAAAAATTTAATGCCGTCCGAACCTGCATCTGCATTTTCGCGCACCCACTGCCGGGCCTCTTCAGGGGTGTTGATGCCATATTTGGCTCCCGCTCCAAACCCAGTATATTGTATGATGCGGGGAGCAATGATTTCATTCTTCGCACTTCTCTGCTTTAAATCCAACGTCCATGACCGACTTCTACCGCTGGGTTCCCGAACAGTTGTGATCCCGTGTGCCAACCAAAGCCGAAAGACATAGGGCCAATCAGCCCCTTGAGATTTTCCGCCGATATGCCCATGCATGTCAATAAAACCAGGCAATAAAAACATCCCTGTTGCATCAATTTCTTTTCCGCTTTCCTTCAATTGTGGTCGCCGAGAAGGATTGATATCAACACCCGGATAACCGACAGTTGCCACTTTTGCAATGACATTCTTTTCTACCACAACATCCACAGGACCTATGGGTGGGGCGCCATTCCCATTGATTAATGTAACCCCTCGAATGATGAGTTGTTCAAAAGGGCCCTCTGTGGTTTGTGCAGTCATCAATGTTGATCCCATCAAAAAAACAACTACGGCAAGGATACAATGGATATATTTCATTCTCTTTCGTTTTTTATTCGACTCTAATTTAAATCAAATAATAGTATTCTACTCAACAATAATGCATTGGCATGATTTATGATCTTATTTATTATATTTATAAAAGATTTCTATCCTGATCGTCAAGGGTTAATATGAAAATAACATCCATGAAAAAAGAACCTTCATTTTTCACTACAAGAACTATCGTTCAAACCCTACTATTGACTTTTTTTCTTGGCAATACATATGCCAATGTCTCTGATTATTCAACCGTTGAAAAATCAATAGTAAACGTCCAGACCGACGAAGACAAAGACGGTATAGACGACAGTGTTGACGTATGCCCAAACACTCCAGCGGGAGAAAAAGTGGATCAGAATGGGTGCTCAGAAAAGCAAAAATCGGATGATGATGGAGATGGTATACCCAATGCCTTTGATCAATGCCCTACCACCGAATCCGGTGTTCAAGTTGACCGTAACGGCTGCAAAATTCAAGAGGCGGATGACGACCAAGACGGAATTCCCAATGCCTATGACAAATGCCCCGATAC
>WTJN01000120.1:0-2287 GCA_011526265.1 Candidatus Arcticimaribacter sp.
CATGATCGACAAAAGCCTTTTGCAGTTTTGCCTGCCAAAATGCGTCTTGGCCCATAATCTCGACAAAGCGTTCTGACGCACTGCCCTGTCCAAAATCATTATTCGCAGGATAACGTTTACCCCAATCCTTTTCCAAGAACGACAATATGCGTTCCCGCTCTTCTGCGTGGACACTGGTTATGGAGGCGCTTTGAGCACGGGCATTTTGACGGGTGCCAACGTCCAAGGATGGAATGGACAAAAACGGGGCCTCACGCACACCCGCAGATGAATTGCCGACGATGCAGGCTGCGTTTTTCATCAATTCAGAAAAATGGGAAAACCGCATCGATGGTAAAATACGGAACCGATCCGTCGGGAGTTTATTGATTGCCACCATAATGTCGTCTGACCCCGGATCGTTATTAGGCAAAACCACTACAAAATTTCTACCAGATGCATCAAGCGCCCCAAACAAATTTTTTGCCTGATCTGCCATCGTATCCTGTTCCGATGTTACAGGGTGAAATATACAAATGCCGAAATCAAAAAACGGGATCTCATAGCGATCACGCACTGTTTCAATCGATACTCCAGAGGGTTTTGAATGAAAATCCAATTCTGGTGACCCAATAACATAGATAGAGTCTCTGGGTTCGCCCAAACGCGCGACACGTTCTGCTGCGGAGTGCGAACTTACAAAATGGCAAAAGGCCAACTTTGTGTTGCAGTGCCGGAATAACTCATCGATCGTTCCGGAAACTTCGCCACCTTCGACATGTGCGCATCGGATATAATTTGTGGCGCAAACGATTGCGCATGCCAATGCCTCGATCCGATCACCATGTACGATCACCAAATCAGGTTGATGGCCCCGCACAAATTCGGAAAACCCCAGCACTGTTGTGGCCAAGATCACATCCTGTGGGTCGCCTTCATATTGGTTTGAAAATTCTGCAACACCCACACCTTGAATGCGCTGAACTTCGATCTTGGTCAGACCGTATCGTTCCATCATATGCATGCCAGTGACCCAGAAACTCACATCAAAGCCATGATCGCGCACCGCAACGGCAAGCGGTTCTAGCTTACCAAAATCTGCACGTGTTCCTGTCACGAAAAGCAGTTTCTTCATTTGTGGACCTGCCCGTTAGTTCTTCGACGTTTCTCTTAGCTTGTTGGCTAGAGTTGCACAACAACTTGCAGAAAAAGGAAATGGGACAACATGTCAAAGGCTCGCACCATCTGAATAGAATTGCTTATGTTTTTATGCTTTGAACAATAAAAAGATAGTTTGAAGAGACTTTAACAGCAAACTCTTTAAAGAAATTGTTGCTTCGAGCGGAAGATCCAATAATTGCAGTTATAGCAATACCAAAGCATCCTGTAGGTGTAGATTTAGCTGACGTTTAAAGCCCAGCGGCAACAAAACACCACTTTAGCGCACACCCGAGGTTGCTACTAGCTCTTACCAAACATACGTCACGGTCTCTAGATGCTGGCTCAATTTTATAACAAGGTAATGGATGCCTTACATCCCGAACAAAACTTGAAAGTTGTCTCTGCCATCCACTCATGCAGTTTGACCGTTAAAGCTATTGCATATGTACCACGTGTCTAAAGGGCAATATTTGACTGTAAGGCGTAGACTGTCACATAGAAAAATGTCACACTTAAATTGCCAAAGAATGCGCAAATTAAACGCTCATACCTATTACGTTAGCTAAACAACCACTCATGACTATATTGGACAAATATGTAATAAAACAATGTTTCACATCATTTCTTTTCTTTACAATAGTTTTATCTCTGGTCGCTTGGATCAACGCAGCAATAGAACTTGTTGAAAGTTTAGCCAGAGATGGCCATTCGGTGGCTACCGTTGTTGATTTAATTGCCCTAACGATTCCCAAAATACTCGTCAGAGTATTTCCAATTTCAGCCTTCGCGGCAACGGTATTCACCATGATTAGATTGAGCAACGAAAGTGAATTAACCGTAATGTTGGCTGCTGGACTTAGACCAAGGCAAATTGCAAAGCCCTATTTTAAATTTGGATTAATCACCACTTTATTTGCCTTAAGTATGAGCATATACCTAGCACCTCAAGCAGAAAAACTTTTGTCTGAGAAGAAATTCGAATTGAGTCAAGCATATGCTAGCAAATTTTTAAAAGCTGGAAAATTTCAACACCCGTCATTAGGGGTTACTCTTTTCATTCGTGATATTTCAACTAATGGTGAATTATTCGACGTATTCATATCCGATCGTAGAGATGACGTTTTCACATATGATTACAGTGCCACAA
>WTJN01000120.1:2387-6037 GCA_011526265.1 Candidatus Arcticimaribacter sp.
ATAAAACTCTTGCACAAGTGTTGGAAAATTTTCATAGCAGAATCCAAAGCGCACTTCTGTGCTTAGTTGCGACGCTAATTGGTTTTGCAACACTCTATGCTGCAGGCTTCAGTAGATACGGTAGGGGTCGGTTTGTTGCTTTGGCCATCTTTTTTTTGACAAACGTAAAAATTGTAGAAAGTGCCGTAATCGCCATAACAAGATCAAACTCAAGTAGTTGGCCATTAGTTTATTTACCAACTTTAATCGGCCTCTCAATTGTTGTTATTATGATCATGTTTTCAGAGCACAAATGGAAACTGAAAAATGACTAATCTACCGTATTCTCTCTACTTAAAGAAGAGACGGATCAAGACAAAAAAACTGAAAACTTTCACTCGCCTTGATCTTATTTTGAGCGGATCCCGTTCAGGCAATGGAATTGTTGGGTTTTTATCAGCTGAAGATATTGAAAACATAAGTTGCAAGTATAGTGCTACAGTCTTAACAAGGCCGCCTGCGAATGTGTTGATATTAATTGATGGAAATGAATTTGAAAAACTCAACACAAACATAGCTTTCGCTAGAACGAATAGTAATGGAGAGCTCATTCTAAATCGTAGTTTAGCGGATGCTGAAATCATTGCTCTCACGGATTTTGCCACTACCGATCATTCTTCAAGTGAAGTCCCAACCGGCCTAGCACTTAAAGCTCCTGCTTTGTTCATATCATCACAGAGACATAAATCTGGGTGCGCCGCACCAGTGCAGACGGGGTTGCGCGCTATAATTTTGACAAGTTACTGGGCAAACCCATGGTTCACATGGTCAGCCCCAACACGCAGCTTAAACTGGATTACCTAACTTGACAGAAATCAGCATAATCATCCCAACCTTCAATCGAGAAGAGATGTTGTACGGCTCGGTGAGCTCTGCTTTAGCCGCCTTGCCTACTAGGGGAGAAGTAATTGTAGTTGACGATCACAGTGTCACACCCGCTGCCAAGATTTTGGAAGGGTTTGAGACAGATCTGGAACAGGGTCGCCTGAGAATTGTTCTCAACTCCATGGGCAACGGGCCAGCTGCCGCGCGAAATCATGGTGTTTCCGAGGCTTTGGGGCAGATAGTCTTGTTTCTGGATGATGATGATTTGATGCACCCATCATACCCAGGGTTCGTATTGGAGATGCAGGCTTTAGGATACGCATATGGGTTTGCAGCCATAAAGCGGTTTCAGGACGGCACGCAGCCTGTCGCTCAACTCACTGGTGATGTTACAGAAGTTCCCCTTGCAGACTTATCTTTCAAGAAGCAGATTGGAGGGCTGGGCTGTGGTTTTTGGGTGAAACGTGAGGTATTCAATTCTATAGGTGGGATAAACCCTGCGCTGCGTGTAAATGAAGACACAGATCTGTCACTTCGGCTATTAAAATCGGGAGCGCAGGGCGTGTTTTCGCCAAGATTAGCAATCTATGTCCGCGACCATGCATCGCCCGCGGCACATTTGACCAATAGCACGCCTGCAGCGCTGCGCGCCAAATATTTTAAGATTTTGCTGCACGAGCACAGAGCGTGGCTTGGTACACAAAGAGAGGCTCGCGAGTTTTTAATGCGACGCTATGTGAAAATGCTAACGAAAACCCTCAATCTTAGGGAGCTGGTTGGAGGGCTACGCTGGCTGGGAGCAGATCTTAGTCTTTGGATTTATGGCTTCGCAAATTATCTCATGTATAGGATCAAAGGCAAAGATAATTTTCACTAGCCAAGCCGCGGCTAGTAGGCGTCATAGTTCGGGTCCTTCCACACCAGTAATCCTGTCAAACATTGCTTTGGCTTGTTGACTGCTTCTGGCCAGGTACGACCTAATGTTTTCTTGTTCACGCTCAGAAAAAGACCAGTCCTCCTCGAGTACCATCTTTTTATTCAGGCGCTCTATTGCGACAAGTCGGCGTGGGTCAATTCCAGCGTCTTCGAACAGCGCTTCAATCTTCCATGAGTTTGACGTTATGCAGATAAACGGTGTTGCAGTAACAAGATTTAGGCAAATCCCATGAAATCGGCCTGTAACCGAGAGCCGTGTCGCTTTGATCGCCTCAACATAATCCGTTTCGCTACAAAGGTAAGTCAGGATCGGAAAGTTTCGCTGTTGCCGCCTTTGCCGCCAATCAACGATCCATCGGCGTAAACGCCGTCGCAGCGCAGCTCGATATGGGTTTTCTTCGCGCAGCGAAATTGTCAACGGCAGTATCCGTGTGGGTTCGATGCTGTTAAGATCCATTGCCAAATTTGCCAGAAAGTTAGAAGCGGTCTTGGAAACAGAATCGCCGAACACAATACCGCTGCGCGGCTCGCAAGAAGGGTCGCTACCCGCCGCAGTGGAAAGATCGGGGAGCCATGTAACATCACGCCCAGCCTTTGCGGACATCGCTTCTGCTGAACGAGCGTCGCGTGCGTAAAGATACTGAAATTTTCTCAACATAGGTGCCCAACTTTCTGGGTTTTCTTGATAGAGCGTGTTGATCAGTGCAAGCTTTTTACTTTGTGTCAACGGGTGATTGCCAACAGCTATCAGCCAACTTGCTTTCTTGCGTCCATGGTGCAGTGTGCCTTCACCGTTGATGACGATCGCATCACAGTCCGCGATTTTCTGTAATGTTGCAGGGTCTTTTCTCCAATCCATTTTGCCATCGATACGTGCCCAAATTACTCCACCACGATCAGTTAAAGCCTGTTCGATATGCCGCATCACCCGTGCGCAACCGAAATGATGGCCCTGCATATCGGTGTGATTCATTAGAACAAACTTCTGTTGAGACATCGGCGATACCCTCATTACATCTTTCATTACCTAACGCCGGCAAACAATTGCCGAAGTTATGATATTGACGCCCTATTCTAATTTTTAAATATAAATTCCTTTGACGCATCGAGGCAATACCCACTCCATTCTTTTCCTCACCAGAACGCGCGAGTATTTTGGTCGCTTTACGCCACCGCCAAAGACGCTGCGCACTGAGTGTGATTTTTCTTAACTTGCACGCATATGCTTGGAGTGTATACGTTAAACAAACTTGAGGTGTATAAATGCCCAATGTCTTAGTTAAAAGCCAAATGCTTTCAGACCAAAAATGTTGCTGAGTGTTGCGTCGATAAGAGCATTAGATAGATGTTTAAAACAGTCTCTAAGTAACACCTTATCAGCTTTTGGAGACAGCTTACGTACTAAGTCAATAATCTTTAATTTACATTGAGCGACGAATATCGTTTAACTTTTTTATCAGTTTTAGTTTAATATCGTCGTTAAGATAAATATCCTTAGACAAATCTACTTGCTTCATTCAAAAACATCCCCGCAAGGTAAATTTAAAAAGTTTGCGCCTCTAAATCTGACAATATACCCGTAAGTATTTCCTTCAAATTCATATTTGCCGCGAGTTGGGAACCTTTACCCAATAAGCGATCTGTATGTCCCCAATTGTTTTTGTGAGAATATAAAGAAAATTTTTTAGCAGGTGTTCATTTAGATAAATAGTGCTGTCTCAGTGTATGTTACAACCTATCGATAAAATGCATGTATCATATTTCGGTATACAATCTGAATTATCCTCAGTTAATGCCCCAAAATCTGGGACAAGAACAATTTCGTACGATCTGATTTTGGATTGTTAAAG
>WTJN01000140.1 GCA_011526265.1 Candidatus Arcticimaribacter sp.
TTCATGATCGCTTGTGTGTAGGGATGTTGAGGTTTTTCAAACACTTGCGGGGGTGATCCAACTTCAATACTATGGCCGATGTACAAAGCGCTACCGCAGATGATTTTCCACATCCTTATTTGCCGACGAAAGAAAGCGTCTCACCGCTGCACAGATCAACAGAAATATCCGCCACCGCGTGCATTTTTGCAATGTTTTGGCGCAATAATCCATCTTTGAGGTTAAAAATGTATCGTCAGGTGTTTTACACTTAGTAAAATATTTCTGAAGCCAGTCTGCTAAGATAATTCATAGAGATTAAACAAGGCGGCACAAGGTTTTATTCTTGAAAAAGTGCGGAGATTGGTTAGCGTCAGAGGATAAATTATAAA
The DNA here is from genome assembly GCA_011526265.1 of Candidatus Arcticimaribacter sp. GTDB lineage: Bacteria > Bacteroidota > Bacteroidia > Flavobacteriales > Flavobacteriaceae > Arcticimaribacter. Next base: position 372 of record WTJN01000140.1, read on the forward strand.
AATAGGGAGAATAATCATGTTGAATAAACTCTTAGTGACCGTGGCAGCGATAGCGGTGTCAGCGACAACTATTTCCGCAGAAACCATCCGCTGGGCGCGTGCGGGCGACTCAATCACTCTGGATCCGCATTCACAAAATGAGGGGCCAACCCATGCGTTGGCGCATCAAATGTATGACCCGCTACTTCAGCGTGACATGTCGGGTGCGATTATTCCTGTGTTGGCCACTGAATGGGCAGCTTTGCCAGACAATCCAAACATTTGGCGGTTCAAATTGCGCAAGGGCGTCGTCTACCATGACGGTGCGGCGTTTGACGCTGAAGATGTGGTGTTTTCCTTGAATCGGGCAATGGCCGATGGTTCGGAAATGAAAGAACTTTTGTCATCCGTAAAAGAGGTGCGCGCGATTGATTCACATACGGTGGATATTGAAACACATGGCGCAAATCCACTGTTGATCAATAATTTGACAAATATGTTCATCATGGACAAAGGTTGGTCCGAAGCTAATAATGTGATGACCCCTCATGATGTTGCGAAAGGCGAGACAAATTTTGCAACGATGAATACTAATGGCACTGGTGCCTTTATGTTGGTGAGTCGATCCGTAGATGAAAAAACGGTGTTGACTGCTAATCCTAACTATTGGGGCAAAGATCTTTACCCTAATCAAGTTACTGAACTTATCTACACGCCTATCCAATCAGCGGCAACACGCGTCGCGGCACTACTATCCGGAGAAGTGGATATTATTCAGGATGTTCCAGTTCAGGATCTTGGGCGTGTCAGTGCAACTGACGGCTTGAGTGTTCAAACCGCCGCGCAAAATCGTGTTATCTTTTTTGGTTTAGACACGAAAGAGGGCCCAACCAGCAATCTCAAGGTTAGACAAGCCATGAATATCGCAATCAACCGCGATGCCATCAAGCAAGTTGTGATGCGAGGACAGTCTGATCCTACCGGCGTAATCATGCCACCATTTGTTAATGGCTGGACAGAGGCACTAAATGCTTACCCAGACTATGATATTGAAGCTGCAAAAACTTTGATGTCAGAAGCTGGATTTGCGGATGGGTTTGATATTACGCTGAATTGTCCCAACGATCGCTACATAAACGATGAAGCTATTTGTCAAGCTGCCGTGGGGATGATGGGTCAGATTGGTATTAACGTCACATTGGATGCCAAACCAAAGGCACAACATTTCCCGATTGCCAAGGGCGGCGAGGCGGATTTTTACATGCTAGGATGGGGCGTTCCTACATTTGATTCTCACTACATCTTCAACTATCTAGTCCACACGCAAACCAATGATCGCGGTTCATGGAACCCGACGGGATTTTCAGATGCGGATGTCGATGCGATGATTGCAAGTCTTGAGTCTGAGACCGATTTGGCAAAACGTGACGCCACGATCGCGTCTATTTGGGGCAAGGTTCAGGATGCACAAATGTACCTGCCGATCCATAACCAAGTGTTGAATTGGGGTATGAAAAGCAATATCGAGTTTGCCGTACAGCCTGAAGACCAGCCGCATTTTCAATTCTTGAAAATGAAATAAAAGTTGTGATGATCAGCCGCATTTTATGCGGCTGGTCGTTTTAATCTCAACCCGCGTATAACCACGTCAACTCAAACAGTGGTCAAACCGTAAACAGGCGCTGCATCAACTGCAGCTGCCGATTGTATAAACGAAAAGCTACCATGGTATTGATCTTACTCAGGCGTTTGGGCCAGGCAATTCTAGTACTATTCATTGTCGCATTAATCTCATTTCTTATTTTTCGATATGTGGGTAGCCCTGTTGATAACCTTTTGTCGCAAGAAGCCACAGTTCAGCAGCGTGCGGATTTAGAAGAAGCTCTAGGTCTGAATGATCCAGTTTACGAGCAATATTTTAGATTTGTGTGGAATGCCGTGAATTTTGATTTTGGGAATTCCTATCGTGGATCCCTCCCCGTTGCTGAATTAATTTCAAGCCGGTTGCCCGCGACTTTGGAGTTAGCTTTCACATCGGCGCTGTTTGCTCTGCTGTTAGGCGTTATAACAGGCATTTACACTGCAATCCGACGCGGAGGCTTGCTAGCAAATCTTATTTTAACTTTATCGCTTATTGGCGTGTCGCTGCCCACATTTTTAATCGGTGTACTTTTAATTTGGGTTTTCGCCGTGGAACTGCAATGGCTACCCTCATTTGGACGCGGTGAGGTTGTGAAGCTTGGGTGGTGGTCGACCGGGTTTCTAACCTTATCTGGTGTGAAATCGCTTATACTGCCCAGTATTACACTCGGCCTATACCAATTGACGTTGATCATGCGTCTGACACGCTCTGAAATGTTGGAAGTTTTACGCCAAGATTATGTGCGGTTCGCCCGTGCACTTGGCCTGTCTCAGCGTAGTGTCTATTTCAAGCATGCACTGCCCAATACTATGATCCCAGTCACCACGATAGCTGGTCTTCAGCTTGGTTCGATCGTTGCATTCGCCATAATCACGGAAACAGTTTTTCAATGGCCAGGCGTAGGATTGTTGTTCATTAATGCGGTGTATTTTGTGGATATCCCAGTGATGAGTGCATATTTGCTGTTGGTCGGAGTTCTGTTCGTATTTATCAATCTGGCAGTGGATCTTTTATATCTTGCAATTGATCCACGCTTGCGTGACTCCCAATTGAGTGGAGATTCCTGATCCATGAAACGTTTCTTTGCTTCAGATTTTTTCTATGATTTCGTTCGCAGTCCTGTAGCATTGTTGTCGTTTTTGATCGTATTGTTCCTGGTCCTGTCGGCAGTTTTCGCTAGTGTTATAGCGCCAACCAATCCCTTCGATGCCGCTAGCCTTAACCTAATGAACGGCTTTACCCCGCCTATGGAACCAAATCCTTTTACTGGCGATGTGTTTTGGATGGGCACTGATGATCAAGGCCGCGATTTATTTTCTGCAATTCTTTATGGGCTGCGCATTTCGCTTTTTGTTGGTGCCATGGCGGTTGCTCTCGCTGCTGTGATGGGCGTCTTGCTAGGACTGATAGCCGGTTATATGGGTGGTTGGCTTGATAATTTAATCATGCGATTTGCTGATATCCAAATGACCTTTCCCTCTATTTTGGTAGCCATGCTGATCTTTGGAGTGGCTCGTGGAATTTTACCACCAGAATTGCGGGACGAAATGGCAATAACCGTTTTAATAGTTTCTATTGGTCTTTCTGAATGGGTGCCATTTGCGCGTACGGTGCGCGGATCAACGATGGTTGAAAAAGAAAAAGAATATATCGCAGCAGCACGTCTGATTGGCTTGAACCGATGGCAAATTATGATGAGACACATTTTACCCAACGTGTTGAATCCTGTTTTGGTGATTGCCACAATAACGTTGGCTTTGGCGATTATTGCTGAAGCAACGCTTTCGTTTTTAGGGGTAGGGGCACCACGCACAGAGCCAAGCCTTGGCACGTTGATCCGCGTTGGACAAGATTTTCTATTTTCGGGTGAGTGGTGGATTTTGTTGTTTCCTGCCTGCACGCTTTTGGCCTTGGCGCTTTCAGTCAATTTGTTTGGCGATTGGTTGCGCGACAAATTAAATCCGAGGTTGAAATAATGTTACAACCATTGCTTGAGATCAAAAATATCTGCGTTGAATTTAAAACCCGAGGTGGTGCTCTAAAAGCAGTCGACGATTTGTCGATTGACGTACAACAAGGCGAAATATTGGGTCTTGTTGGAGAATCCGGCGCTGGAAAATCTATGATGGGTGCCGCGATTTTAGGTTTGATCGATCCGCCAGGTCGCCTATCAAGCGGCGAGATTTGGTTTAAAGGTCAACGGATTGATCAAAACCCTGAGCCCTTCCGTGGATGCGAAATTTCAATGATTTTCCAAGACCCGTTGGTAAGCTTGAATCCGCTAAAGAAGATTGGCGATCAATTAGTTGAGACTATCCTGCGGCACAAGAGGATGTCGCGGGCGCAGGCCATCGATAGAGCCTGTCGGGGATTGATAGAAGTAGGAATCGATCCTGAACGATTGAATGCCTACCCACATACATTTTCAGGAGGCATGCGTCAGCGCGTAGTGATTGCCCTTGCACTTGCCTCAGAGCCATCGCTGATAATAGCAGATGAACCTACCACCGCTCTTGACGTATCGGTTCAAGCGCAAATCCTGAAGCTTTTGAAAAAGCTGTGTGATAGCCGCGGCACCTCGATTATTTTAATCACGCATGATATGGGCGTTATTTCAGAAACCACAGACAGGGTTGGTGTACTTTATGCTGGCCGACTTGCTGAAATTGGCATCACAGATCATGTTCTAAGGTCCGCCAAACACCCTTACACGCAAGGCTTAGTTGCCTCAACACCGAAGATTGACCCCGATTCATTTGGGCGAAGCCTCTACCAAATTCCTGGTTCTATGCCCAAATTAGACGCAATTCCAACAGGCTGCGCTTTCCACCCTCGCTGCACAATGAGAACTAATAAATGTAGCCAGGAACGCCCGCCCATGATGAAAGATACTGCGGCGTGTTGGTTGTTGGAAGAAATGGAATAAGAAATATGAGTTTCATAACTGCCAAAAATCTGGTTCGTCGTTTTGACCTGTCAGACCCTTGGATTGTCAGAAAATTAACCTTTCGGCCTAAAAAATTTCTTACTGCGGTGAATGATGTCAGTTTTAGCGTTGAGAAAGGCACAACCTACGCGTTGGTTGGAGAAAGTGGATCAGGAAAATCAACCATCGCCAAAATGGCTGTCGGTCTTCTCACCCCCTCAGCGGGAACCATCACGCTCGACAATCACAATTTAAACGATCCAAATCTGAGTCCACAGAGACAACGGTTAATGCGTCGGCGTATTCAAATGGTATTTCAATCCCCCTATGCCAGCCTAAATCCGCGTTGGCGCGTTGGTGATATTTTGAAAGAACCGATCCAAAGTTTTGATCTTATTCAAGGAACAAAAAACCAAGCTAAACGCGTGGAGGAACTTTTAGAGCAAGTAGGACTTTCACCAAGCGATGCTAAAAAATACCCGCACGAATTTTCCGGTGGTCAAAGACAACGCATTTCAATTGCCCGCGCGCTGTCTTCACAACCTGATGTTATAATCTGTGATGAGCCAACCTCTGCATTGGATGTTTCTGTTCAGGCGCAGGTTTTAAATCTTCTAAAATCGCTTCAAAAAGAATTTTCTCTCACCTATCTTTTTATCACGCATGACTTGGCGGTGGTTTCTAGTGTCGCAAACCGGATAGGCGTGTTGAACAAAGGTGCGCTGGTTGAAGAAGCAAGCCCAGAGGAGTTGTTCACAAATCCCAAGCAAGACTACACTCGGATGCTGTTAAACGCGGCCCCGAAAATGCTTTAGTTTGCCGCATCTTTCGGATCGAAAACTTAATACGTCAGATTTGGGTATCTTGACTGGGCTTTCCGCCTAATTTTCCGACATGGGGCCGTATGTTATTTGATGCAACGGATTACCTACAGCAATACCCAGAGCGCGTATTTTGGCCCGGTATGGCGATTTCTTTGTCGGTGCTAAGTGTGAATTATCTTGGCG
>WTJN01000137.1:0-2974 GCA_011526265.1 Candidatus Arcticimaribacter sp.
AGCCAAAACTGCACAGGAATTTGTGGTTTTTGTGGTACGGAAAGATTTATGGAAACAACGCGCGCAAGCCAATGTTGCATTCCTAAAGGCGCAATTTGACCAGCAGCAACATCGAAATGCCAAACGCGAAAAGATGGCATTAACCTATTACCAAAAACTAATTCCAACCCTTTACACCGACTTTTGGGGAATCGCCGGGCGCCTCAAACGCCTCTTTGCCACCTTAAGAGGATGGTCGGGCCCCATGTACAGACAAGTCTTGGCACGTGACTTGGACATCGTAGCGCACAAAAGCACCGCCTTGGCCGCGCAAACCTTTATGCTGAGCATGGCGCACATTGGCTATGACACCTGCCCCATGGAAGGCTTTGATTCTGTGCGTGTCAAAAAGATATTAGGGGTTCCGCACAAAGCCATGATCAGCATGGTGGTGAGCTGTGGCATCCGCGATGAAAAAGGAATTTATGGGCCGCAATTCCGCGTGCCTTTTACTACGGTGTACAACGAAATTTGATCGAATCGCCTTCGCGTTTTTGACTCAGTATGTTTTGTGCAACAGGCGAAAGCTGCAAGACCTGCATATACCCACCCGTCACCTGAGCGTCCGCCATGGCGACCAATAACTCTCCGCTTGGGGTCAATTGTACCAGTCCGGGCACAACCAACTGACTGGCCATATGTGCACTGGCTTTTGCATGAAATGAACCCGAAAGACGGTACCCCATGCGGCTTTGCGCAAGCACCGTAAATGGTGTCTTCAACAACTGTGCTTGCGCGGTTGCATGCAAGGCGGCAAAATCAGGTCCGGGAGATACCACTAGCCCATGCTCATGCAAATAATCATCGTTGACTTTAATGTGTGCATTGGCCTGCTTTTGTGCAAATATCGGTTCACCCTGAATCGTATCGCCGTCAGCAAAGCGCGCCTTTGGGGTGATGGGAACAAACATTGCACTACTGCCCATGGGCCGTGGAGCGCTGAGCTTGGCTGAAAACTTGAGATAGACGCGAAGACCCTTTTGCACTTGACCCACGTCCAAAACATCACCGGCTTGCGCGCTGTATATTTCATGACGGTGGAGTAACTTTCCATTGAGATGAGCCTTGACCAAGGCCCCTGTAATGACAAACGCCAGGGCGACATCAAAGCGAATTTTCGGCCCCAACAAATGGCACTCCAGCACACTGCTATCATCCTCTACCGGCAAAAGAGCATTGGCGAGAGCAAAAGCCCTTCGGTCTACGGGTCCGGAAACAGGCACCCCATAATAGCGCCAACCGTATCGACCCCGATCTTGTAAGGACGTGTAATAGCCTGCACGAATGAACTGCATCATAACACAACCGATTGAGGTTGATATTCCTGCCGATGGGTGGCTTCGACAATTTGTGCATGCGTTTTTTCATCTACTTCAAAAAAGACGACTTCGTCATTGGGTTGCAGCAACACGGGAGGGGTTTGTGAAGGCATAAACAAAGTAACTGGACAATGACCAATGCCTTGCCATCCGCCAGGACTGTCTTGTGGGTAGATCCCTAACTGTGCTCCACCAACGGCAACCGTTCCTTGAAGAGTTCGTTGCGTTGGACTCGATTTTCGCGCCAAATGCAAGGCTTCCGGCAGCCCTTCAAAATATCCAAAGCCGGGAAGAAAACCGTAAAAAACAAGGCGATACTGTCCCTGCAAAAAATTGGAATGATAATGATGCACCCGCTCCATATTCCCCTCAAAACAATCGACTAAATCGGCTGTATAGGCTGGTGAGAAACATATGGGTAAACGCCACAGACGTTGTGGCGGTTTCGCTGCCAAGGGCACATGCATTACCTCATCGACAAAGCTACGCACCTCCTCTATGGTAGTGGGACGACGAAAAAATAAATGCAAACGATTGAAGGTAAAAGTCACTTCGGTAAGTTCTGAAGGAAAAGACAAAAATGTCTGCCGCAGGCACACGAAGTCTACATCCCCTTTTTCAAATTCAAGCGAATAGACATCAGCGCCTAAGGCAAATATTTTATAGGGATTTGACATGAATCTGGTACGCTTTAAATGTGTGGTGTGTGGCCGTTAAAAAATCAATGACACGCGGATGATCCCCATGAAAACAAAGGGTTTCGACTGCAAGGGACAGCTTTTCCCCAGTGATAGATGTCAAGGAACTATTTTGAACAAGAGAAAGTGCTTGCTCCACCACTTGGTCTACCGACCGATGAACGGCATGGGGGTGTGTGCGCGCAACCAAAGCTCCTTGAGAAGTATAGGCCCGATCGGCAAAGCCTTCTACAACGGGCGTCAACCTACTTTGTTGAACAACGACAAGCAATACACTCTGGGGCGGACAGTACACCTGCAAAGAATTCCCGTATTTTTCTACCAAGTCAATCAACCCTTCCGCCTTTTTTTGATCCCTCGCAAGATCATTGTACAACGCCCCATGAAATTTTACATGATGAACGTCGCTGGCGATGGAAAAAAAGAGATCCAATTGCCTTTCTATGCTCTCAAGGAGATGCTGCATTGGCAGCATCAAAGACCGCCGACCAAAATTCTCGCTGTCGGGATAGGACGGATGTGCGCCAATGGCTACGCCATGTTGCTGTGCCAAGGTCACCGCAGTGCCAATACTCTGTTTGTCTCCACAGTGGCCCCCACAGGCGATGGAACAACTACTGATGAAAGGCATGAGCGCAGCATCATTACCGGCTCCTTCCCCCAAATCACAATTGATATCGATGCGCGTTTTCAAAATATTAGCCCTAAGCTTTTTACTCCCAAGAAGATAAAAAAGAGTTCGATGAAAATAAAAAGAGTATTCTGAAAGCGCGTGGGGCGCGCGTTTTTCATCAGTGGGCTGTTATTCACGGTGAATAACAGCAGTAACCCAATCACAGGTAAGAGCATTCCATTGGCAATTTGGGCAAACCGAATGATTTCTAAAGGCACTGCCCCTAAGAGGGTAAAAGCCACTCC
>WTJN01000137.1:3074-5800 GCA_011526265.1 Candidatus Arcticimaribacter sp.
ACCAAGGTGTCGCGCCGCAACGCATCCAAAGACATGCTGGGGGAAGCAGCCACCATAGCGGAATGCAGAAACAAGTTGTAAGGCACAACGGTCGTCCCCAATAATCCGACTATTGTAAGTAATTCGTCTGGTTCAAAGCTGGGGACGAAAAGTCCGCCAAGCACTTGCCCTAAATTGGGTTGGGTCAATAATGCGGTGAGCAGAAACGACAGACTCATCAAAATGACAATAGTCACCAAGAGTTGCTTGAGCCATTTAAAATTCCCTTTCAACAATAAATACCCAACAATGAGGGCCAAAAGTAACGGAAGTGTGTCGAGTTCTCCAAACAGAAAAGTGTTTTCTCCAAAAAGCCCCTTTAGACCTAATAAAGCACCCGATAGATTCCCAGCTTCATAAGCAGCGTTCCCAATAAAAATGGCTGAAATCAACAAGATGGTCAAGGCCAACTTAAACGCTGGAGAGTTTACTTGATCCAAGCTGCTTTGCGCTAAACCTTTACCCGTTGTCCAAGCAATTCGGGCAGCGGTATTTTGAATGAAAATGGTAATCAGAACCGACAAAAGCATCGCCCACAGTAAACTAAACCCGTGTTGTACTCCGGCGAGTATACACAAAGTCAAGGTGCCGGGGCCAATGAAGGCCGCCGTGACCAACGCGGCAGGACCTATTGAAAATTGGAAACGCATTCTGTTTTTCTCAGAAGATATGGATTTGAAATTAATCCTCAAAGCCTATTTTTTATGAATGGTTGAAAAATGATGGTTATTTATTGCCGAATGAATGTTTAAAGTAACGTGGGGCTTTTCTTTACCCCATCCACCCCTCTCGGTCCAAGCTGCGGTATTGAATCGCTTCGGCCACATGTTCTGGAAGGATGCTCGTGCTACTGGCCAAATCGGCAATGGTTCGTGCTACTTTTAGAATCCGATCATAGGCACGGGCGGAAAGCCCTAATTGTTTCATGGCTGTTTCTATCAACTGCAAGGCGGGGCGTTCCAAAACACAATATTGCCGCAGTTGTTTGGGAGTCATCTGTGCGTTGTAGTGTAGGGAAGGTAGATGTTCAAATCGTTTCGCTTGTCGTTGTCGTGCAGCAGTGACCCGTGTTCTAATCTTTTCCGACGGCTCGCCCAAAGCGGTTTTGGACAAATCATCGAAAGGCACCGGCTCAACCTCGATGTGCAAGTCGATGCGATCCAACAACGGTCCCGACAACTTACTCAGATAACGCTGTGTTTCGATAGGAGTAGTTCCCCCCGAATGGAAATATCCCGACGGACTGGGATTCATGCTGGCCACCAACATAAATGAACTGGGATAGGTCACCGTGAATTTGGCTCTTGAAATGGTCACCTCTCGATCCTCTAGGGGTTGACGCATGACCTCCAGTACTGTGCGTTTAAACTCCGGCAGCTCATCGAGAAAAAGCACCCCGTTATGCGCCAGTGAAATCTCTCCCGGCTGGGGGTAGGTTCCTCCTCCCACCAATGCCACATCCGAAATGGTGTGGTGTGGCGCACGGAAAGGCCGTTGATGAATCAGCCCCCTTTCTTTGACACGTCCCAACACCGAATGAATTTTGGTGGTCTCCAATGCTTCCGAGAGGGTGAGCGGGGGCAGTATGGAAGGCAGTCGCTTGGCCAACATGGTCTTGCCTGCACCGGGTGGGCCAATGAGAATGATATTGTGTCCACCAGCAGCGGCAATCTCCATACAGCGTTTCACGGTCTCCTGCCCTTTCACATCGGCAAAATCCAAAAGCGTGTCCTGCTGGTGTTGTGAAAATAGCGCCCGGGCATCCACCACCATCGGGGTAAGAGCTGTTTCTTTTCCTTCAAAAAAAGCGATGACTTCTTCCAAATGAGCAACCCCGTAGATCTGCAAACCTTTGACAATGGCGGCTTCTTGTGCGTTTTCTTTGGGTAGAATAAAACCTTTGAATCCGTCCTTAAGGGCCTGAATCGCAATGGGCAATGCCCCTTTGATGGGGCGAATGCTGCCGTCCAAAGCGATTTCGCCCATGATCACATAGTCCCCAAGGTGTGGCGCTTCAATCTGATTGGAAGCGGCCAAAATCCCTAAGGTAATCGGTAAATCATAGGCCGATCCTTCTTTGCGAACATCGGCGGGTGCCATGTTGATGGTGATGCGTTTGCCCGGTAATTTATATCCCGTGTTTTGCAGGGCAGCCGCAATGCGGTAATTGCTTTCTCGGATGGCATTGTCGGGCAATCCCACCAAGTGGTACCCAATGCCTTTATCGATATTGACTTCGAGGGTGATCTTTTGGGCATCGACGCCAAAAACTGCGCTGCCAAATAGCTGAACGAGCATAAGTAGGTATTATAGGTTTTGGAAAGATATAAAACTTCACTGGGAATTAAAAACGATACTTATCTCCCTAACCCTTCTTCCAACCAATCCAAATAAGTTGCAGCGTCTGTATATTGAATAGGAGTATTTAACAGTGTCCCGTCCGCCTGCAGTAGCACATAATAAGGCTGGGAGGCTGTGTTGAAGTTGAGGCTCTGGAAACTGGCCCATTGTTCGCCAACGGTTTTTATGGTGCGTACGCGTCCGTTGGGATACTTGAAGTTGAACTGTTCCCCTTCTGGCAAGGCAGAACGATCGTCTACATAGAGGGAAATCAACACCAACTCCTCGTTCAACAAACGGAACACCTCTGGTCGCGACCAGATGTTTTCTTCTACTTTACGGCAGTT
>WTJN01000061.1 GCA_011526265.1 Candidatus Arcticimaribacter sp.
GGTGTGATCGCCTTGACCTATATCTTCGGAATTGGTCGTAGCCGAGCAAAAACCATTTTAGCCACAGCCAACGTGGACGAGAGTAAAAAAGTAGCCGATTGGACCGACAGCGATATTGCTGCCGTTCGTGAAGCCGTATCTTCTTTCAAAATTGAAGGGGAGTTGCGTTCAGAAATCCAATTGAACATCAAGCGTTTGATGGACATTGGATGTTACCGAGGGATCCGTCACCGTGCGGGATTGCCTTTACGTGGTCAACGCACCAAAAACAACTCACGTACGCGCAAAGGAAAACGTAAAACTGTAGCCAACAAGAAAAAGGCAACGAAATAATCATTAGTTATGGCGAAAACAACCAGTAAAAAACGCAAAGTCATCGTTGAGTCCGTTGGAGAAGCACACATCAGTGCCTCCTTCAACAACATCATCATTTCGTTGACCAACCTCAAGGGAGAAGTCATTTCATGGTCATCGGCCGGAAAAATGGGTTTCCGCGGTTCAAAGAAAAACACTCCTTATGCTGCGCAAACCGCTGCTGAAGATTGTGCCAAGGTTGCACAAGAAGCCGGACTGCGTCAGGTAAAAGTGTATGTGAAAGGCCCGGGGAACGGACGTGAGTCTGCGATCCGCACCTTGCACAACAATGGAATAGAAGTGACAGAAATCATTGACGTTACTCCACTTCCGCACAATGGATGTCGACCTCCAAAACGTCGTCGCGTATAATTTTAATTTAATCTCTGAAAGGGAAGACGATTATCGAAGGAAGCGACCTTAATTCATAATCCCCTTTCGCAACCAAAACAAAAAATGGCAAGATACACCGGTCCAAAAACAAAAATTGCACGAAAATTCGGAGAACCGATCTTTGGTGCTGACAAATCATTTGAAAAACGCAATTATCCTCCAGGACAACACGGGAACAACCGTCGTCGTGGAAAAAAGTCGGAATACGCTATCCAGTTGATGGAGAAGCAAAAAGCCAAGTTTACCTATGGTATTCTTGAAAAGCAATTCCGAATTATCTTTGATCGTGCGTCACGAAGCAAAGGGGTTACAGGGGAAGTTTTACTTCAACTTTGTGAATCTCGTTTAGACAATCTTGTCTACCGCTTTGGGATTGCACCAACACGTTCTGCAGCACGTCAGTTGGTTTCACATAGACACATCACCGTTAACGGTAATATTGTGAATATTCCTTCGTATACTGTAAAAGCAGGAGACGTGATTGGTGTGCGTGAAAAATCAAAATCGCTTACAGCGATTACCCACTCACTGGAACGCAATTCTTCTGTATACGAGTGGCTTTCTTGGAACGGGGCCACCTTGCAAGGAACATTGGTTTCTGTGCCACAGCGCTTGCAAATTCCAGAAAACATCAAAGAACAACTCATCGTAGAATTGTATTCTAAATAATCTAACTGAAGTTCATCCTATGGCTATTCTAAACTTCCAAAAACCCGACAAAGTAATCATGATTGACTCCTCTGAGTTCGAAGGTAAATTCGAATTCAGACCATTGGAGCCTGGTTATGGTTTGACCATCGGGAACGCTTTACGAAGAGTATTGCTTTCCTCACTCGAGGGGTATGCAATCACTTCAGTGAAAATTGAAAACATCGATCACGAATTTTCTACCATCCCCGGGGTTGTAGAAGACGTTACGGAAATTATCCTCAACTTAAAGCAGGTGCGTTTCAAACGTCAAATCGAAGACACCGATACCGAGAAGGTCAACATCACCATTGGCGGGCAAGAGCAACTCAAAGCCGCTGATTTTCAAAAATTCATCTCCGGTTTTCAGGTACTCAACACCGATTTGGTGATTTGTAACCTAGAGAAAAGTGTGCAACTCAACATGGAGTTGACCATTGAGAAAGGACGTGGATATGTGCCTGCTGAAGAAAACAAAAAAGCAGACGCTGAGTTGGGTGTGATTGCGATCGATTCGATCTACACGCCGGTAAAAAATGTGAAATTCAGTATTGAGAACTATCGTGTAGAGCAAAAAACAGACTACGAAAAGTTGGTTTTTGAAATCACTACCGATGGCTCCATTCATCCAAAAGATGCTTTGACTGAAGCGGCCAAAACGTTGATCCACCATTTCTTGTTGTTCTCCGATGAGCGCATCACCCTCGAGGCTGATGAAATTGCTCAAACCGAGACCTATGACGAGGAATCATTGCACATGCGTCAGTTGCTCAAAACAAAACTCATTGACATGGACCTCTCTGTTCGTGCATTGAACTGTTTGAAAGCCGCTGAAGTAGAAACGCTAGGAGATCTCGTTTCTTACAACAAAAACGACCTGATGAAATTTAGAAACTTTGGAAAGAAGTCCCTCACAGAATTGGAAGAATTGGTCGTGTTGAAGGGATTGTCCTTTGGGATGAACCTTTCTAAATATAAATTAGATAAAGACTAACCGACATTTTTATAGTATAGAAAAATGAGACACGGAAAAAAAGTAATGCACTTGGGGCGTAAAACCGCCCACCGCAAATCAATGCTCGCCAACATGGCTTGCTCTTTGATCGAACACAAACGAATCAACACCACAGTGACCAAGGCCAAAGCGTTAAAACAATTCGTAGAGCCCATCATCACCAAGGCCAAAGATGATTCAACCCACAACCGAAGAACAGCTTTCCGCTACTTGCGCAACAAACAAGCAGTGACAGAACTCTTCCGTACAGTGGCCGACAAAGTAGGCGATCGCCCCGGAGGATATACCCGTATCATCAAATTGGGGAACCGCTTGGGAGACAACGCCGACATGGCACTGATCGAATTGGTAGACTTCAACGAAGTGTACTCCAACAAAGAGGAGACGAAGAAGAAATCTACGCGCCGTAGCCGTGCGAAAAAAACAGAAGCAGCGGTTGAATCCGCCGCAGATACAGCCAACGAAGCGGTGGAAGAAGCAACACAAAGCGAAGAAAAATCTGACGCATAGCATGTTGATAATTCTATCATAGTACAAAGGATAAGCTCATTAAGTTTATCCTTTTTTTTATGTTAATTTGTAAAACTTTAAAGGCAATTTATGAAGTACAAAAAACGAGCAGAAGCACGAGTGATTTTGGCCGATGGGACGCAATTTTTTGGCAAGTCTATTGGCATTGAAGGGAGTGCATTCGGTGAAATTTGTTTCAACACCGGAATGACAGGTTATCAGGAAATTTTTACCGATCCCTCTTACTTTGGGCAACTCATGGTGGCCACCAATGCCCATATTGGTAACTACGGCACCTATACCCCAGAAGACCAGTCCAACTCGATTAAAATCGCAGGACTGATTTGCAAAAACTTTAGTTTTGACCACACCCGTCCTGTTGGGACAGACAACCTCTACGACTACTTTGAAAAACAAAACAAAGTGGTTGTCTCTGATGTCGATACCCGGGCGCTTGTCAAGTACATTCGTGAGCACGGCGCGCAAAATGCCGTCATTACCACAGAAATTGACAAGATCGATGCGTTGAAAGAAGAGCTCAACGCGTATCCCTCCATGGTGGGGCGTGAGCTAGCCTCTGCAGTATCGACCAAGGAAGCCTATTATTATGGCGACGAAAATGCCCCTAAAAAAGTTGCTGTGTTGGATCTTGGGGTGAAGAAAAGTATTTTGGACAACATCTCCGCTCAAGGCGTCTATTTGAAGGTCTTTCCCTATGACACCGATTTTGAAACGCTTTCGGCATGGAACCCCGACGGGTATTTTCTATCGAACGGCCCGGGTGATCCGGAACCCCTTCACCAAGCACAAGCGGTAGCCAAAGAAATTATTGACCGTGATTTACCGCTGTTTGGAATTTGCTTGGGACATCAGGTCATCGCTTTGGCCAACGGTGTTTCTACGTTTAAAATGTTCAACGGTCACCGCGGTATCAACCACCCCGTACTCAATCACGCAACTGGGAAAGGAGAGATTACCTCTCAAAACCACGGTTTTGCTGTTGAGCGAGAAGGGGCCGAAGCCCACCCTGACTTGGAGATCACCCACACCCACCTGAACGATAAAACTGTTGCAGGGCTGCGGATGAAAAACAAGAAATGTTTCTCCGTGCAGTATCACCCCGAAGCAGCGCCCGGGCCAAACGATGCGAAGTATTTGTTTCAGCAGTTTGGCAGCTTGATCAATCAATAACATCTATATAACCGAAACCAAATGAGTATTATTTTAAACATTCACGCGCGTCAGATCCTTGACTCGCGGGGCAACCCCACTGTAGAAGTCGATGTGATTACAGAGAATGGGATTTTAGGAAGAGCCGCTGTCCCTTCTGGGGCATCGACCGGCGAGCATGAAGCGGTTGAACTCCGTGATGGTGGCTCAGCATTTATGGGCAAAGGCGTGCAAACGGCTGTGAACAACGTGAACGAAACCATTGCCGAGGAAGTTGTTGGCATGTCCGTTTTTGAGCAAAATAAAATCGATCAAGCCATGATCGATTTAGATGGTACACCCAACAAGTCAAAGCTTGGTGCCAATGCCATCCTTGGTGTGTCTTTGGCAGTAGCCAAAGCAGCCGCCAATGAATTGGGCCTTCCGCTCTACCGCTATGTGGGTGGGGTGAGTGCCAAAACCCTTCCTGTGCCCATGATGAATATCATCAACGGAGGATCGCATTCTGATGCACCGATTGCCTTTCAAGAATTCATGGTGATGCCAGTTGCCGCCGAGACTTTTTCTAAGGCCATGCAAATGGGGACCGAAATTTTCCACCACCTAAAAAAGGTATTGCACGACCGTAACCTCTCTACTGCTGTGGGCGATGAAGGCGGTTTTGCACCTACCTTAGACGGGACGGAAGACGCCCTCGATACCATTATTAAAGCCATTGGAAATGCAGGCTACAAAGCAGGGGAAGAAGTAATGATTGCCTTGGATTGTGCCGCCGCCGAATTTTACAAAGACGGCGTGTACGACTACACCCTATTTGAGGGCGAATCGGGCGTGAAAAGAAGTTCAGAAGAACAAGCACAATACTTGGCAGAGCTTTCGGCCAAATACCCGATCATCTCGATTGAAGATGGAATGGACGAAAACGACTGGGACGGATGGAAATCCTTAACCGAAAAAATTGGCGACAAAGTTCAGTTGGTTGGAGACGATTTGTTCGTCACCAACGTCACCCGTTTGTCGCGCGGAATCGAGCAATCGATTGCCAATTCAATTTTGATAAAAGTCAACCAAATTGGTAGCTTGACAGAAACCATTGCCGCCGTAAATATGGCGCACAACGCTGGTTACACTGCTGTGATGTCGCATCGTTCGGGAGAAACCGAAGACAATACCATTGCCGATTTGGCTGTTGCGCTCAACACAGGGCAGATCAAAACCGGTTCGGCTTCGCGCAGCGATCGAATGGCAAAATACAATCAATTGCTTCGCATTGAAGAAGAATTGGCCGACACCGCCTATTTTCCTCAACGCAATGCGTTTAAGATTTAAAAAAAACCTTGATTGTTGATCATAAAATGGGGACTAAAATAGTCCCCATTTTTTTGTTTAGGGATGATAGAAACTGTTGGAAAACACGCCAAAATTACCCAGTACCAATTCATTAGGGAGTTCCGTGTTACGAATATTGCTTGTGAGTTGTGGCGGTAGAGACCGAAATAAAAAGGAAGGGTCGCCATTTTCTAGTTCACCATAGTATTCATTTTGATCGGCTTGCTCAAGCATACTTTTATAAAAGCC
>WTJN01000082.1:0-12426 GCA_011526265.1 Candidatus Arcticimaribacter sp.
GATATTACTCATTGTAAAAATGGATTGGTTACGCCGAGCGTGTTTGTCTTACGCAACCAACTCAATCAAATTGTCGATGATTACGGCACTATTAGGAGCAATTATTGTGAGCTATCGGTTGATTTAAAAGTCAATCGCATGCAGCGGTTTAACCACCGGATGAATCAACGCTTTCTGGCCAAAAAACACAAGAAATACCTCACGATTTTACGTGCCTTTGGAGAGGACGTATTGCTGTCTAACGTGCTCAAGTTAGAACTGTGGGAAGAGTGTCAAGAAACCTGCCCTTATAGTGGTCAACACATCCCCCTAGAAATGTTGTTCACCAACCACGTTTCTATAGTGTACATTCATCCTTGGTCTCGCTCACTCAACGATAGCCGACTCAATAAAACCCTGTGTTTTACAAGTCTTGCACAACAGCAGGAAGATCACACTCCCTATGAGTTTTTTCAAGAGGATGATACAGAAACCTGGGAAAAAGTGAAAGCGCGGGTCTTTCGTCTCTTTTCAAGTTCGAAGGAGTATCCCTCCCGCTACACGAAGTACAAAAACTTTGTCAAAAGATACAATCATCTTGATTTAAATAAGCGCCAATTTCACGATAGTCATCCCTATAGCCATCGACTTGAGCAGTTGTTGCGTCAAATCACCACCAATATTCGAATGCTGCCGGGAAACATTACCCCCATGCTGATCGACGAATTTTTGTTAAATGGCATCTTGAAAAAGTACGATGTCAAAAACGATTATGGGATGGGGATATTTAGGGCCTATGTCAACACACTCTGTACAGAAAAACACATAGAGATTATTGCCAAAAGGAATCGCTATAGACATGTTTCTATATAAGAAAAATTCCCTTTGCCCGAAGGAGATTATCTGACTGTTTTAGATAAGAAATGGAACGAAATTTTAGTTACCCATCAACGAAAGGACAGCATTGTATCTACACGGAAAATCAAAGGGCTAATGACTGAAAAAAAAGCGCATCATTGTTTGTCCACGCGTGGCTCATTGCACAAAGAGACCCTTTATGGTTTGCGACAACCTCCATTGGCCAAAAGTGAGGCCATGCATTTGCGCCGCCCATTGAGCAGTATCGAAACCTTGGCGCAGGTGAATAAAATTGCAGATATGCCATTACGCAACATAATTTTGAAAGCATTAAAAAAGGTACCTGTCCCCGATGGAAAATTTGACAATGCCGCCCTCATGGACCACCACCCTGATGGCACCCCGATCCCTCAAATTTTTATGCCCAATCGGAAAGGGGATAATGTTCCCGTTTTTAAGGTGCGGATGCGGGAGAATTTTTCCTCCACGATTCAATTAAAAACCAATCAAAATCGCTTTGTGGTTCCCAGAAATAACCATCATATCATGATTTACATCGATGCACAAGGGGAATATCATGAAGAGGTAGTCACATTTTGGCAAGCCATTCAACGCTATCGTGCTACGGGAAAAATTTATTCGACCTTGACGCCCGAAAAAGGGAAAGTTGTGACGTGTATGCACATCAATGATCTCTTCTTATTGGGGATAGACGAGGAAACGGAAGATCTCAAATATCTCCCTTATTCCCAGTTGAGAAAACACTTGTATCGGGTGCAAAAACTGTCGAGCCGATACTATGAATTTCGATTGGCCTACAAACAAGTTAGTGCTGCCTGTGAGCACCCCGAATATGTTCGCATCAATAATTTTGGTGCCAGAAAAACAGGATGGAAAAACCATACGCCGATCAAAGTTCAAGTCAGTATTACTGGAAAATTAATTTTAAACACGCAGTTGTAAACAATGAACCAAATAAAATAACAGAGAACTTTCTTTTCATGTAAAAATACAATTTGGATTATCAAATTGCCGACCCATTACAATTTCATAAATAAATATAGTGTTGTGGTTTGATTGAAGGTTGTGAAAAGAAAGTTTCTTTTAAAGGCAGGATCTAGCCGATGACCTGTTGGAAATACACCGTGCAGAGGTAGGCTAGAAAACCTACGCCAATAATGAATTTTAGCAGCACCCCAGAAACAAAACCTAGGAACGACCCCAAGGCGGCTTTGAGCGCCAATCGCTGGTTCGATCCATGAAGGAGTTCTCCAAAGAATGCGCCTGCAAAAGGGCCGAAAATCAGTCCTAAAGGCCCCAGAATAAGAAGACCTAGGACCAAGCCTATTGTGGCGCCAATGGCTCCCTTCCTACTGCCGCCAAACTTTTTTGTTCCCAACACGGGAATGACGTAATCCAACAAAAAAATAAACAGGGCCAAAAAGAACGTGCCGATGACTACGGCATTGTCAATAGTGACTCGGTCACTAAGTTGCATGACCAGAATGCCCGCCCATCCCGTAATAGGACCAGGCAAAATAGGGACAAAACTTCCTACAATTCCCAGAAGGGCCAAAGCGAAGCCCAAAAACTCAAAAAAATAATCCATCGATAAGGGCTAATTTTCCCAAAGCCAATGTAAAAAAAAATCGTATTTTAGTAAAGTTTCAATTAAATAAGCCAATATGACACGATTGTCCCTTTCCTTTGCCTTTGTAGTCACAATTTTTTTTACCGCGAGTTGCGATTCTTTTTCTACGCAGACCTATACTCCGCAGCAAATAAAAAAAGCTGCTGAGTGGGCCAAAACAGATCAATATCCAAATTTTGATAGTTGCGATGCATCGGATCCAGAGGATAATTTTGTGTGCTTTAAAAACACCATTGCCGGTGCTGTTGAAAACGCACTTTATGAGAATTCATTTATTGCCAATCAAGAAATCGATGAAGAGCTTGTGCTGGAGATTTTGATCGACGAGAATGGAGCTATTTCTTTGGCGGATGTAGAAAACGGTTCCTATGTCTATGCGGCTGTCCCCGAGTTATCGGCCGTCATAGAAAACGCAATTGCTGGGTTGCCCTCGGCGACACCCGCCCAAAAAAGCAATGTTGAGGTGGCTGTTAAATCCACCATTAAACTCCCCATTCGTGTAAGCGCGTCGGTGCAATAAAATGACCGAGCGCATCATATTGGGAATCGACCCGGGAACAACCATCATGGGATTTGGACTTATTCGCGTGGTTAATGGTCAAATGCAATTTTTACAGCTCAACGAACTTCAACTCACCAAATACAGTAATCATTACATCAAGCTCAAGTATATTTTCGAGCGTACCTTGGCGCTGATCGATGAGTATCATCCAGATGAAATAGCTATCGAAGCACCTTTCTTCGGCAAAAACGTACAGTCAATGCTCAAGTTGGGTAGGGCCCAAGGCGTTGCCATGGCCGCCGGATTATCCCGTGGGATTCCTATCACGGAGTATTCCCCCAAAAAAATTAAAATGGCCATCACAGGAAATGGAAATGCCAGCAAGGAACAAGTTGCAAAAATGTTGCAAAGCCTCTTGAAGTTCGATCCCATGCCCAAAAATTTAGACTCCACCGACGGCTTGGCTGCAGCAGTCTGTCATTTTTTTAACGCAGGTAGAACAGTTGAAGGTAAAAAATATTCGGGTTGGGGAGCATTTGTCGCACAGAACCCTTCCAAGGTGAAGTAAAATGAGTGCGGTCTATTTTCACATACCTTTCTGCAAGCAAGCCTGCCACTATTGTAATTTCCACTTTTCAACATCGACTCACTACCGGGACAAGATGTTGGCCGCTATGGAAAAAGAAATTCAATTGCGCCATGGAGAGTTACCCCAGGGACCACTCAATAGTATTTATTTTGGAGGGGGGACCCCTTCGTTATTAAGTCCCAAAGAGATCGATAGACTGCTGCACGCCACCCGCCAATATTTTACGTGGTCTCCACAGATTGAAATTTCATTGGAAATGAACCCCGATGATAATCAACCGGGTTATCTCAGTGCATTAAAAAAATCGGGAATCAATCGATTGAGCATAGGCGTTCAATCTTTTTTTGACGAGGAATTGACCACCATGCACCGCGCTCATTCTGCGCAGGAAGCCTATTTGCTGCTCGATGAAGTCAAAAAGACTTTTGCCAACTATTCGCTCGATCTCATTTATGGCATGCCGCAAAGTGATCTTCAGCGCTGGCAGAGTAATATCGACATTGCTTTGTCTTTTTCACCCCCGCACATTTCTAGTTATGCACTCACTGTTGAGCCCAATACCGCCCTAGCAAAGTTTGTCAATAACGGCCAAGTAACCCTCATTGACGAAAGTCTCGTCGCAGAACAATTTGCTCTCTTGGTCGAACAACTGGAAGCCAACGGTTACGATCATTACGAGATCTCCAATTTTGGAAAACCCCAGTTTTATTCTGTCAACAACACCGCCTATTGGCAGGGGAAACCTTACCTAGGGATCGGTCCTTCAGCCCATAGTTATACCCATCCCGTACGCAGTTGGAATGTGGCCAACAACCAGAAATACATGAAGCTTCTTCAAGGCGATACGCTTCCGCTCGAAAGAGAGAAACTTTCCCAGGTAGACCAGTACAACGAATATATCATGACAGGCCTTCGTACTCAGTGGGGGGTCGACAGTAGAGAAATCGAAAAACGGTTTGGGCCCAAGTTTGTCGACTTGTTCGAACGCCAGTTAGAGGAGCACCTCAAACGCCGCAATTTGTTTTGGGATGGCAACGCCGTAAAAGTATCGCGTCAAGCGCGCTTCCTTGTCGACGGCATTGCTTCTGATTTATTTCTTCTTCACTTGTGATCTACGAACGGTTCAAGTCTGCATAGTACTTGTAAAACAAGGGGATAGTAGAAATTCCCTTATAAAAATTAAACAAACCAAAATGTTCGTTGGGGGAGTGGATCGCGTCGGAATCTAGACCAAACCCCATCAAAACACTCTTCACGTTGAGCACTTCTTCAAATAGAGCAACAATGGGGATACTTCCTCCACCCCGCTGGGGAAAAGGTTCAACCCCAAAAGTGTCGTGATATGCCTTGTGTGCTGCCTGATAGCCCGTGTGATCAATGGGTGTAACATATGGGGTACCCCCATGATGCGCATTGACTTCTACCCGCACACCCTTTGGGGCGATGGCTTTAAAGTGCTGAGCGAACAATGCGCTAATTTCTTCCCAGTTTTGATGCGGTACCAGACGCATCGAAATTTTGGCGTGTGCTTTACTCGCAATGACCGTTTTCGCACCCTCTCCGGTATATCCCCCCCAGATTCCGTTCACATCAAGGGTGGGGCGAATGGATTGGCGTTCGGCAGTTGTGTAGCCCTCTTCGCCTTGAACATCGCTCAAGTCAAGCGCAGATTTGTAGTCTTCCAAATCAAAAGGCGCTTTCCCCATTTCCTCGCGTTCTTTTTTGCTGAGTTCCTCGACTTTATCATAAAAGCCTGGAATGGTAATTCGGTTTTGGTCATCGTGTAATTGCGCAATCATTTTTGCCAACACATTGATCGGGTTGGCGACAGCCCCTCCATAAAGGCCAGAATGGAGATCGCGGTTCGGTCCGGTGACGGTAACTTCCATATAGCTGAGGCCACGCAGTCCTGTAGTGATCGAAGGTTGTTGATTGCTGATCATTCCTGTGTCGGAAATGAGAATCACGTCACAATCTAGGCGTTCGCGGTAATTTTTGACAAAGTCTTCCAAGTTATCACTTCCCACTTCTTCTTCTCCTTCTATCATGAATTTGACATTGCAGTGCAGGGCATGATTGCGGAGCATCCATTCGAAAGCTTTGATGTGCATAAACATTTGCCCCTTGTCGTCACACGCCCCACGGGCAAAAATGGCCCCTTCGGGGTGAATCTTGGTGGGTTGAATCACAGGTTCAAAAGGCGGGTTGTCCCAGAGTTCGGTGGGGTCTGGGGGCTGAACGTCGTAGTGCCCATACACCAGTACGGTGGGGGCATTGGGATCAATCATTTTTTCTGCATAGACAATGGGATAGCCTGCAGTTGGGATGATTTCTACTTGCTCGGCTCCTGCTTTGTCAAGGGAATTGGCCACCCACTTTGCGGCCTCGTGTACCGCTTCACTGTAGTCGGGATCGGCACTGACCGAGGGAATTTTTAAGAGTTCGAAGAGTTCTTCTCTGGCATTTTTCTTTTCTTCTTCTGTTAGATGAACCTGCATTTTTTCGTTGTTTGGTGAGACTACAAAGATTTAAGTTTTTTCAACACGAAAAAATATATTTTATAAAAACTTGGCTATATTTGTGCCCGTCTATAACACTGCGGGTGTGGTGAAATTGGTAGACACGCTAGATTTAGGATCTAGTGCTTCACGGCGTGGGGGTTCGAGTCCCTTCACCCGCACAAAAAAACCCTCCTTTTGGAGGGTTTTTTTATGTCGTTGATCCAAGGGTGTGTTGCAATGAATTATTGTTGAAGCCGCAAACATACAGAACCAAAAAAGGGCAAGGTTAACTCAGAGAATGTGGTGCTGAATCCCCCTTGACTTCCCACCACCAGATTGCCGACCACGGTTTCGTCGAGGGCGTTGACCAGGTCATATGTCCCGGCGGGGATGTCGCTGGTAATCACATTGACCGAAAAATCGCTTTGACTTCTCGACGAGAGATTGTGAATCACTAGCAAGGTAGGGGATTGTGCATCGCCCATCCGTAAAAAAGGAAAAATAGTGTTCGCACTTGCCCCTACACCTTTGTAACGCCCTTGGGTCAATGCGGGCTCGGTTTGGCGCATTTTGATCCATTTGCGGTAGTGATTCCAAATCGAGTTTTCTTCTGTTTGTAGTCGACGCACATTGTACATGTTGATATTGTTGTTGAGCGAATGCCACGGCGTACCGGTTGTAAATCCTGCCGTTGAGGTGTCGTCCCACTGCATGGGGCGACGAATATTTTCATCGGGTTTTACACCCATCATGCCAATTTCTTCCCCGTAATATAAATAGGGGATGCCCGGCAATGACAAGAGTATGCTGGCGGCTAGTTTTGATTTTGCCACAGAACTGCTGAAGCGATTGATCACGCGGTCTTGATCGTGATTTGCCAAGAAGGTACCGTATTGAAAAGGGTTGTAATTGGCGCTCACCTGGTTCATCTTGTTTCGTAAGCCATTGGACGATCCGCTGTTGATCGCATCGATAATGCTACTGGCCAAGTCAAATTCAAAATTATAATCCAGTCGGTTGTCGCTATAAGGGAGTATATTTTGTGTTGAGGTCCAAACTTCTCCCACGGTCATGAATGCGGGATTAATTTGTTTTTGAAAAATATAATAATCACGCCACCATGCGAGGGTAGAGTCGGTGTTTTCTTGGTTGCTTTCTTCTTCAATCCAATGCTTCACAGCATCTATGCGAAACCCATCCACTCCAATGTCTTCCATCCAGAAGCGGCTAATGTCTTTGATTTCTTCCGTAACCTCATTGTTGGTAAAATTCAGGTCGGGCATTCCCCCCCAAAAAAGACCATAGTAATAGGCATTGTTTCGTTGGTGCCAAACCGTTTGTCCCCATGGTCCGGAGTAGTTGGGTTTTCTGTCTTCCCACAGATACCAATCGCGTTTGCTTTGCCCCGATGCCGAGGCAGAAAACCACGGGTGTTGCGTAGAGGTGTGGTTCCCCACAAAATCAATGATGACTTTGATGCCGCGCGCATGGGCTTGGGTCAAGAGTTGACGAAAATCGTCCATGGTGCCATAGTCGGGGTTGATGGCTCTGTAGTTGGTTACGTCATAGCCGTGGTAACTGGGCGAAGGAAAAATGGGCATGAGCCATAGGCCAGTAATGCCCAAATCACTGGTGGTGTTTGGGTCGCCATCGTTGAGGTAATCCAATTTTTCGATGATGCCTTGTAGGTCTCCAACGCCGTCGCCATCGGAGTCATAAAAGCTGCGCACGAATATTTCATAAAACACACGGTCATTCCACCAAATGTCATTCTCGACAACCACCTCTTCTTCGGGAGGTGTGCCCGTGGTGATTTCTTCGGGCTCTTCGATTTGATTATCCGGTGTGGTTTCAGGAGGCATTTCTTCTCGTACACAGGCGAGGAAAAAGAATAGCCCAGCGAGAAGAATAAAATGAGACAGTACGGTGTTTTTTTGCATGGGTGTTAATTTAATTGGGTGATCAAAATGGTGTTTTTTACTTCCTTATGTAGACTCTCTCTCGACGATAGAGCATTGGATAATTTTCGTGATTGTTTTGTCCATGGAGGATTCGTCCTCTAGTTTTTCGATCAAAAGTTCGGCCGAGGTAATGCCCATTTCTTCGGCATGCTGACTGACCGTGGTGAGTCGAGGGGTGGTGTAGCGCGAAATAACTCCATCGGTGAAACAGATCATGCTGACTTCCTTGGGCACTTTTATGTTTTTGGCCCGCAGTACGCGTAGGGCAGCGGCCAAGTAAATTTCATTCACTGCAAAGACCCCATCAAAATCTACACCTTCGTCAATCAGCGCTTCGATCTGCTTTTCCAAAACAACCATTTCTTCTTCAGAACTGCGTTGATCGTTGCACTTGATAATCAAACGATTGTCTGGGAAAATACCGTTTTTTTTCAATGCGTCCAAATAGCCATTGGTGCGGTGATTGCCTACGTTCAGATAGTCTTGTGTGCTGAGCAGAAGAATTTTTTTTCGCCCTTTGTTGATCAAGAATGTTGTGGCTGCTTCGGCGCCAGATTTATCATCGACCACAACTTTGTCGCAGCTAAGGTTGCTGGTTACACGATCGAAAAGAATCACTGGAATTCCCATGGCCATGGTTTCCTGTAGGTGATAGTAGTCTTGTTTTTTGAGGGTTTCTTTGGCCAGCGAAATAATGATTCCGT
This sequence comes from Candidatus Arcticimaribacter sp., assembly GCA_011526265.1. Classification (GTDB taxonomy): domain Bacteria; phylum Bacteroidota; class Bacteroidia; order Flavobacteriales; family Flavobacteriaceae; genus Arcticimaribacter. The sequence continues at coordinate 8,746 of WTJN01000082.1, forward strand.
CGATAAAGCCATTGGCCATGGCTTCCATTTGCAGGACCTCTTTTTCAAAGGATTCGTTGGACACAGCAATGATAACGTTATACCCCTGTTGGCTTGCATAATTCTCAATTCCATTGATCACATTGGAGAAAAAATAATGAACAATTTCTGGAATGATGACCCCGATGGTTTTTGTTTTCCTGTTTTTTAAACTCAGCGCGATGGTGTTGGTGCGGTACTGGTGCGCTTTGGCAAAGGCCACGACCTTCTTTTTTGTTTCTTCGCCAATCTCAGGACTGTTGTTCAATGACTTGGATACCGTAGAAATTGACACACCCAACTCCGTGGCAATCTCTTTTAATGTAATTCTTTTTTTATTCATTTCAATGGGCGACTAAACCGCCCTGTAAAGGTGCCGAAACAAGCGAAAACTTCCAATATCTCGGCTAGTTTTTATTAACACTAAAACGTTGTAGTAAAATTTTAACAGTGGTCAAATCTCTATATCGGTAATAAATTGTGTTTATTAGTGGTTCAATTTAAATGATCTATGATAACAGTACTTAAACGATTACAGTTTTTTGTCGCGTTATTGATTTCTTCGGGACTCTTTGCGCAACAAACAATTTCAGGATCGGTCACCGATGACACTGGGGCTCCATTGCCGGGAGCAACAGTTGTTGTTCAGGGAACGGACCGGGGGGTTACTTCCGATTTTGATGGGAACTTTACCCTCACCGTGAACCAAGGGGAGGTCCTCGAGGCCAGTTATATTGGCTATCAAATTGCGACGCAAACCGTGATGGGTGACGCGCCGATTACATTTGTTCTTCAGCCGGACAACGAATTGGAAGAGGTTGTCTTGACCGGTTACGGCACCGCCCGCAGAACAGACTTGACGGGAACCATTGACGTGATTTCGGAAAAAGATTTTACCCGCGGTTCGGTCATGTCCCCTCAACAGCTTATTCAAGGTAAGATTGCCGGGGTATCGATTGTATCTAACAGTGGTGCACCGGGCGAAGGATCCAATATCTTGATTCGCGGGATCGGCTCCTTGAATCTCAACAACAATCCACTCTTTGTCGTCGATGGTATTCCTTTAGACGGCGGTGGGATTTCGGGATCTCGTAACCCACTCAACGCCATCAACCCCAACGATATTGCGAGCATGACCGTGTTGAAAGACGCCTCTGCTACGGCCATCTACGGTTCTCGTGCGGCCAACGGTGTGGTGTTGATTACCACCAAACGGGGCACCGATCAGGAGTTGAGTTTCGATTTCAGTACGCGCTCTAGTTTGTTTACGCCGGTCAACAAAGTCAATGTGCTTACCGCCAGTGAGTTCATTACTGCCGTGAATGAAACCGGCAACGCCGATGCTATTGCTTTGTTGGGTACAGCCACCACCGATTGGCAAGACGAAATCTACTCCAATGCGTTTGCTAACGATACATCCCTGTCTGTCGCAGGCAGCTTAGCGGGTTTTCCGTTCCGCGCTTCTGTGGGATACACCAATCAGGACGGGATTCTCCTTGGAGATAATTTTGAGCGGATGACGTCTTCCTTAAATTTCTCTCCAGAGTTTTTGGACGGCGATTTACGCGTCAATCTCAATGCGCGTTTTGTTTATACGGAGAATGATTTTGCCGATCGCGGTGCAATTGGCTCGGCCGTTTCCTTTGACCCGACCAAACCCGTGTATGACGAAAACTCTCCTTACGAGAATTATTACACCTGGTTGGATGACAACGGGGTAAAATTGGGCCTATCGCCCACCAATCCCTTAGCATTATTGGAACTCAAGGACGACGAATCTATTGTCAATCGGGTCATTGCCAACGCAATGATTGCCTATGACTTGCCCATTGACGGCCTTACCGCCACTGTGAATGTAGGGCTTGATGAGTCTACAGGGCGTGGGTTTAGTGCAACTGACAGTCGCATCCCTACGGAAGCTGTAGGCTTCAATGGGTCATACAATGACTACAACAACGACACCACCAACCTGTTGTTCGATGCCTACTTGAATTACGATACCTCTTTTGGTGGGTCGAGTATCAAAGCTACACTGGGGCACTCGTATCAAAGTTTTGAATACGACAACATGTCCTACAACACGGTAGAATATTTGAACGAGGACGGGTCGGTGAACACTACCTCTTCCATTGCGCAAAACTTTATCGACAAATCCAAAAATACGCTATTGTCCTACTTTGGCCGTTTGAACTATAATTTGAATGACAAGCTATTGATCACCGGGACATTGAGAGCAGATGCCTCTTCAAAGTTGCCTTCAGAAGACCGCTGGGGAGTATTCTTTTCAACGGCCGTTGCCTACAACCTTCACAAAGAGTTTGGATTGGATACGGTATTCGATGAACTCAAAATTCGTGTTGGTTATGGGGAAATTGGGAATGTCAATGGTTTGGGTGATTACAACTTCCTCACCCGTTACACCCAAAGTGACATTCGAGCACAGTACACCCTTGGCTCGCAGTTGTACCGCACTTTCCGTCCTTCGGCCATCAACAAAGATTTGCGCTGGGAAGTGGGTGAGACCTACAATGCTGGTTTAGACTTTCGTCTAGCCAAGGTAGGGTTGAGCGGTACAGTCAATGCGTACATCAAAAACACCAACGACTTAATCGCAACAGCGATAGTGGATCCATTTACCAATTTTGCTTCGACCATTTCTGCGAACATCGGTGACATGGAAAACAAAGGGATCGAAGTGGAGTTGAATTACGACGTAATCGACACCGACGACTTTGGTTTCAGTTTGAGTTACAATGCTGCAATCAACGACAACACCATTACCCGTTTGGAGAATCCACAAAACGTGGGAGACCTCGGACTTGGGAATAAGCTACAACGCCACGAAGTAGGGAAATCGCCCTATGCCTATTATGTGTACAAGCAAATCTATGCCCAAGACGGTTCGCCGATTGAAGGGGCATATGCTGACCTCAATGGCGATGGCATTATTAATAACGATGACCGTTACTTTTACAAAGACCCCTATGCCGATGTGATCATGGGCTTGACGGCCAATGTTCGCTATGGTAATTTTGACGCCCAAGTGGTTTCAAGAGCAAGCATTGGGAATTACAGCTACAACCGTATGGCGTCTGGGTCAACCCAATACGGCATTACGGATTTGGGACGTTTGACCAATGTGCATAACGACTACCTGAGCACAGGGTTCTTGTTTCGTTCGGATAGAAACAACGTGAGCGATCACTTCATTCAAAATGCTTCTTTCTTCCGCATCGACAATGTTACTCTTGGCTACACCATCCAAAACGCCATTAACAACAACCCATTGCGGGTTTACGTTACCGGTGACAACCTATTTGTAGAAACCAATTACGATGGTATTGACCCCGAAATCACAGGAGGAATTGATGATAATTTTTACCCCAGATCACGTGTAGTGGCTTTGGGCGTTGATTTTAAATTTTAATGTATGAAAAGGATATTACTATTATTTGTTTGTTTCGGAATCATAGCATGTCACAAGGACTTGGATCAAAATCCAATCGATCCCGACGTAGTTTCTGAAGTCGATGTTTTCGAAGATGTCAATTCCGCCAAAGCGGCTTTGGCAAAAATATATGCCAGCTTTGCGGTGACCGGTCAACAAGGTCCTGCGGGTGATGCGGATGTGCAGGGTTTTGACGAAGGATACTCGCAATACAC
>WTJN01000082.1:12526-37777 GCA_011526265.1 Candidatus Arcticimaribacter sp.
GAAATTTCTGCGGAGTTGCCCGTTCAAAGCAATCGCACAGAAATCTATAACTACATCGAAAGCGAGCTCTTGGCCTTGAGCAACGAACTCAAAGAACCCAAGGCCAACGAATACGGTCGCGTAGACAAAGCCGCAGCATGGGCATTGCTTTCCCGATTGTACCTCAATGCTGAGGTGTATATTGGGGAGTCCAAATACAGCGAATCCATGGACTATGCCGACCGGGTGATTTCCAGTGCCTATACACTGAACCTCGCCGACGGGAACAGTAACGGTTCTGCCTATGACGAGCTTTTCTTGGCAGATAATAACACCAACGGTGCACAAGACGAAGCCATTTTTGTGGTGCAATTCGATGGGAATGGCACCCAGACATGGGGAGGAGCTACGTTCCTGGTCCATGCTTCCATTGGCGGCAATATGGACGCCGCAGCCTATGGAGTGAATGGCGGTTGGGGCGGTATTCGCGCAACCAAAGCTTTGGTTGAAAAGTTTGCCTACTCAATCACTGCTACCGACGGCGATGGCCATCCGACCTCTTGGTCAGATCCGCGGGCCATGTTCTATACCGATGGGCAGTCCTATGAAATCGAGAATGTTTCCACCTTTACCGACGGTTATGCGGTCACGAAGTTCAAGAACATCGATTCGTCGGGCAATCAAGGATCGGATTCTTCGGGAACGCACTGCGACACTGACATTCATATCATCCGCTTGGCTGAGATGTACCTCAACTATGCCGAGGCTGCTGTACGCAGTGGTGCCAACAGCGGACGCGCGCTCGAATTGATCAATGATCTTCGACGAAGAGCTGGAGCTCCGTTGGCGCAAGCTTCCGAAATCAATACACAATTTGTGATGGACGAAAGATCGCGAGAGTTGTATTGGGAAGGAACGCGAAGAACAGACCTCATTCGTGACGGAAAATTTGTGACTTCTGACTATCTCTGGCCCTTCAAGGCCGGTGCACAAGGCGGTGCTGCTACCGACGATTACAGAAGAATTTACCCCATTCCAGCTGATGTGCTGCTTGTAAATACTAATCTTCAACAAAATCCAAATTACTAAAGATGAAATCTATCATTAAATTTAATAGACTTCTTGTAGCCCTTGTCCTCTTGTTGGCTGCAGGAGCATGTGAGAAAGAAGATTTTCTCATATTCACAGCCAATTCAAATGATTCTATTGCTTTTCAAAACGAATTCCAGCAGAGTTATTTGATTTCGGCAGAAACACGCAACAATCTCGCCGAACGATTGGTTTGGAATACCCCCGATTTCGATGCGCCAACAACGGTGACCTATGTGGCAGAAATTTCTGCTACAGAAGATTTTGCCACCATTGCGGCCAGCTCTGGAGATATTCAAGCAACCCACTTTCCTATCAATGTTGCACATTTGTTGTCGATTGCCGAAGAGGCAGGTCTTGACAACGACCCAACAACGACTGACGACGAAGGGAATCCCAACAACACTACCGTGGCCTACGCCCGCGTAAAAGCATTTGCTGGGACATCTAGCCAAGGATCCAGTGGGGTAGAGTTGACCTCCTCTGTGGCGGCCATGAACATTGAAATGATTGAAGTAGCTCCTGTGACCTCTGGTTGTGAGCGTCTCTACCCAAGTACGTTTGGATTGGTGGGTAGTGCGGTCAATGATTGGGGAGGTGTCTCTACAGGCTATGCTTCCGGGAATGATGTTCCTTTTGTGACCAACGATGGCGTAACGCTCTATGCTGCCTTAAAATTCATGGACGGTGTGTTTAAATTGAGAGAAAACAACGATTGGGGTGTGAACTATGGTCAAGGCGAAGGCGGAGAAGGAACCATCATGCAAGGTGGTTTTGGGAATGACATCCCCGTCACTGCCGGCAACTATCTCGTTGAAGTCAACCTCACCGACCTTACGATTAGCCTAGAAGCTTCAACAGAATTGTGGGGTCTTGTCGGTGATGCTACACACAACGGCTGGGATGGACCAGATGTGAAACTTGTCCCCGATCCTTGTAATGATGGCATCTTTATTGCCTCTAATGTAGTCTTGACTTCTGGCGTGATGAAATTCCGTCAAAACGACGATTGGGGAGTCAATATGGGACTTGGTGAAGGTGGAGAAGGAACCTTAATGGTCGGTGGTTTTGGAAACGATATTCCTGTTACCGCCGGTACTTATGACGTGACGCTGAACACCAATGACATGACCTATACGCTTACATCTCCTTTTACCGGGGGAAGCTGTGAAGCCGCAACGGCCAGTACTTTCGGTCTTGTTGGCGATGCGGTCAACGATTGGGGGAACAACACCCGCGGCTTTGCTGCAGGCACTGATGTTCCTTTCATCACCAACGGCTCAGCCGATGTATACAAAACAGCGCTTCACGTGACTGATGGTGTTTTCAAGATTCGTGAAAACAACGATTGGGCCGTGAACTATGGTCAAGGTGAAGACGGTGAAGGAACCATCATGGAAGGTGGTTTTGGCAATGACATCCCCATTACTGCTGGTAACTATCTGATTGAGTTTGATCTAAGCGCCATGACCATTAGTGTAGAAGCATCTACAGAGCTCTTTGGTATTGTTGGAGACGCTGTTTCGCCCAACGGTTGGGACGGACCAGACTTAAAATTAATTCCTGATCCGTGTAACGAAAACGTATACGTTGCCTTTGGAGTAGCGTTGTCTGACGGTGCAATGAAGTTCCGACAAAATGATGCCTGGGACGTTAACTACGGTCTTGGTGAAGGCGGAGAAGGCACCTTAATGCAAGGAGGCTTTGGCAATGACATTCCTGTGACTGCAGGGACGTATAACATTACCCTTGATTTGAATGCCCTCACCTATAGTCTCGATGCGCAATAATGAAAACGGTACATTGATTTAATTTTGATTTACGCCATCTGATATCAGATGGCGTAAATTTTTTACACCCATTTCGAGTAAACAATGCATTCTTGTTCTTCTAAAAACACCTTTACGTTTTTTCCGAAGATATTAGGGTGTAATATAAAGTCCAGGTCCAAAAACACACGATAAAAAAATCAACCATGAACACGTATTTACGTTATTTTATAGGAGGCATTGCCTTGGCATTTGCTTGGAGTGGATGTGAACAAACATCCAACAAAGCGACTGCTTTTCTCTCTCATCCAGAAAGGGTCGATGCCCTTGTTGATGGCTATATTGCCAACGAAAGCTTCCCCATGCTTTATGTCCGCATCGAAAATAAAAATGGAGAAACCCTCTATGAGCATCAGGCGGTCAATGAACGTTTATTGCCAAACACATCAGTGAATGGCGATCATTGGTTTCGCATTTGGTCTATGAGCAAGATCATTACCATTAGTATAATCATGGATCTGGTCGAAGAGGGGGTCGTGCGACTGGACGACCCGATGGCAAAATACATCCCTGAATTTTCAGCACTGAAGATTGCGGTTGACGCACAAGGAAAACCTTTAGGTGAAGTTGCCAAAGCACATTTTGATGCGGCCGGTTTTGATAGTGGACCTTATGAAAATAACCCATCATTGAGTCAGCAACATTGCCCCTATCAGCTTCAGGAGAATACCACCCCCATTACTGTTGAAGACTTAATCAATCATCAAGCAGGCTTCTATTATGCCACGACGCCGTTCACCTGTTTAAACGCCCACATCGATGCGTTGGCGATTAATACGCTAAAATCTACCGACGAAATTATAGATCGAATGGCTGAACTTCCGCTGATTATTTCTCCCGGTTCTACAGATTTTTATGGGCTCAACACCACCGTCTTGGGTTTTGTGGCCGAACGCGCTACGGGAAAATCGTTGAATACATTGTTTGAAGAGCGCATTCAAAAACCCCTGGGCATTGAGGGGATCCAATACAAACGCACCGAAGACATTTCGTTATTTCCCGTTTATTCTGGGGTGGGCGATTCTTTGCGTTTGGCCCATGATGGAGAACTCGATATCATGGGGGCAACCACCATCAATTATGCCCCAGCGCATCGCACCTATCTGGGTGGCGAAGGAATGTTGGCCACCGCCGATGGCTACACAGACTTCTTGCGAATGTTGCTGAACAAAGGAAGTTTGAACGGGCACCGGTTTTTGGAAACCACTTCGGTCGAACAAATGACTGCTCCGCAAACACAGTTGGACAATGATTGGGGCTATAATGGATACAACCTGTGGGTGACTAGCGACAAAGTACGAGAAATGGGATATGGCGATGCGGGTTTGTGGACCGGTGGAGGGTATGAACAAACCCATTTTTGGATTGATCCCCAACGAGAGATTGTAGGCGTGATTATGAGTCAAATGTTTGCGGTTCCCCCGCAAGGCTATGACCGTGACAACAAAATTCGCGGGGAAATCTACAACCAATTATTCGCCAAAGAATAATGGGCGCTTACTTTGTTTATCCAGCGTAAAGAGAGTGCTTTATTTTTTAAACTGAAAGGCATCTAACTTGATGTCATCCAAGCCTTGGTGATCAAACGGATATTCCATGTCGTCCTGGATGTTATAGAGCGAGATGAGAATAAATTCACTTAACAGGACAACAAAATAAGTTAACCACGCAGGATTATCAAGTCCAATTTTGTTGATGATCGTTGGGGTGTAGATCAAGGGAAAAATATAGATAAAAATCTTGCAATAGGCTTTAAGACTAATCGGTGTTCGGTGAATGTGAATAGCAATACTGTTTTCTACTCCTTCGTGTACTTTTTGCAGAAAGCCATAGACTTTTGCTTTCACACTGTTGGAGACTTTATCCGTGTTTTCATCCATGTATTCGATCAATTGGGTAAAGGCATCATCCAATTGACTTCTGTCTTTGGTGGTTCCTTCCAAATGTTCAACCAGTCGATCGGCGATGGCGTTGGTTAAACCAATGGCCTTAGTTTTTTCCTCTGCTGTCATTTTTGCATTTCCATGAAAAGTATAATGAATACCAACCAACCCACTTTTCATTTTTGACAAGTGTTCCATGGCTTTTTCACGGCGTTTAAAAGCTCCTCTGATGGCAAAAACCAAGGGAAAAATGATCGCTATACTGATAAGGGTTAAATCAATGTTGTATATAATTTTGTAACTGTAACAGATATAAGGAACAAGAATGGAGATAATTACGGTATAAAAAGTACGGTAATTGATGATGGAGAAATACTGATTCACGTTGGATTTTGTTAACTTTCGAGATATTATCAACTATACTTTACGAATATATGAAACAATTCTTTATCCTTTTCTTTTGCACAACCATATTGTTGGCACAGACGGAAACAGATCTTTTATCTTCTTCAAGTCCTTTGAAGGCAGCCATAGCATTCAATCCCAAAAAAATCAAAAAAAGCTATAACGACACTCTTTATTTTGACACCCCATTCAAATATTTGGTCGATGGGCAATGGGAGGAAATGACCATAGGTATTCGGGCGAGAGGCAATTTTAGACGATCGACCTGCTATTATCCCCCCATCAAGATTGATTTTAAAAAGAAACAAACCAACGGGACGTTGTTTGAAGGGCAAAAGAAAATGAAATTGGTGGTGCCTTGTTTGCAACAAAAAGACAAGAACGATAATATTTTGAAGGAATTGTTGGTTTATAAATTCTACGAATTAATTTCCCCTTACCACTTCAAAACCCGAAGACTGGAATTGGCATTCACAGATTTAAGCAAGAAAAAAACGACGGAAGAAACCCTCACGGCCTTTTTGATCGAAGACGATAAAAAAGTCGCCAAGCGCCATGACGGAAAAGTATTCGAGCGATACATTCATCCGTTGGCCATGGACGCTGATGCTTCCATTCGTAATGCAATGTTTCAATTCATGATTGGCAACACGGACTTTTCTGTTGCCTATCAACACAACGGAAAACTTCTTTACATCGACAAAAAGATTCTTCCTTTGCCTTATGATTTTGATATGTGCGGTTTCATTAATCCCAGTTATGCTGTCGTCAATCAAACGTTGAATATCAATAGCATCAAAGATCGCGCATATCGAGGCTTTAAGCGGGATGAAGAAGATTTTTATAAGGTGCGTGACGTCTTCTTAGATCAAAAGTCAGCCATGTTTGGTGTGATGGAAGAGTACAAGTCCGACTTTGATAATAGTAAAGAATACGAAGATGCATTCGCTTACCTTGAAAGCTTTTTTGCCTTGATCGAAGATGATGCAGCTTTCAAAAAAATGGTCATTGACGCTGCCCGAACAAAGTAAGCGAAAAGTCTAGTTATCTGAGTTTTCCTCTTGTTGCAATACCGCGAGCATTTTGTCAAATATGGCGGTGTTTTCGTAGATGCCGGCAAAGGATGCTGCGCCTTTGCCCATGGCAAATACAGGAACCATGGATGCGGTATGGCCCAAGGTAACGAACCCACCACGCGGTGTAAAGGTTTTGATGTTTCCTCCAGAAAGACCCAGCCCTCCGGTTTCGTGATCTGCGGTAACCACCAAAAGGGTGTTTGGGTTTTCTTTCACAAAAGCAATCGCTCTCCCAATCGCCTTGTTAAAGTCGGCGAACTCAGTTAGGACATAATCAAGATCGTTGGCATGTCCTCCCCAATCAATTTGTGATCCTTCGACCATGAGGAAAAAAGGACGCTCGCTCGTGGTCAGTTTGTCCAGCATGCTATCGACGGCCTCGTTGAGTTTGGGTTTTCGTCCCTGAGCGATTGGAGCAGGCTCGTCATCGTGGGTAAACAAACCAATGCGCGGGCTATCGGCATTGTTGAATTTTCGCAAGGAGGAAACAATGGTCCAGTCGGTCATTTCATCGATCAGGTTGCGGTCATCTTTGCGTTTGGTAAAATGTTTTTTTCCACCACCGATAAAATAATCGACTTGACTCTCGCTCAATTGCAAGGCGATGTCTTGGTATTGTTTTCTCGAAATGACTTTGGCATAGAAGGAAGCCGGGGTGGCATGCACGATGCTGGAAGTGGCAATAAGCCCTGTGGTGTAGCCTGCTTCGTCACAACGTTCCAGGATTGAGGGTTGGGCCATGTTGTTTGCATCAATCCCAACGACTCCATTCAATGTTTTTACCCCACAAGCCATGGCTGTTCCACTGGCTGCTGAGTCGGTGACCAAAGCGTTGTCCGAATGTGTTTTTTGCAGGCCAATGGTGGGAAATTCCTCATAGTTTGAGGTGTTTCCATTATCGTACATTCCTGCCGTAATTTGGGATAAACCTGTGCCGTCACCAATCATTAAAATGATGTTGGGTGGAGACTGCTGGGCAGAAGCCAAAGCAAAAACAAATAGAAATAGTACGCGGAGTGGGATGCGAATACAGTACATGTGCAAATAAATTGTTCACTAAAATAAGCATTATCCTTGGGCTTCGCTTGATTGGTCAAAAAAATTATGTCGGACATTCTTGGGGAAGGGGAAAATCTCAATAATGATAAACCTATACTTTTTAAAACACCTATACAAGTGATCAACTTATTTTCTTTAGAAGAAACAATAATTCCTGCCAAGAGAACAAAATAGTTCAACAAGTGATTTTCAATTGCAAATCCCTTTTTTACCTTTACAAAAAATTTTTCTATGGATCCCATCCGCATGGTTGATTTAAAGAAGCAATATGACTTTATCAAAAAGGAAGTCGATGGTGCACTCGCTGAGGTCTTAAATGCTACAACATTCATCAATGGTCCTGCAGTGAAGGAATTCCAATCGGACCTTGAGCGTTATTTGGGGGTAAAACACGTTATTCCTTGCGCCAATGGAACTGATGCACTTCAAATTGCATTGATGGGATTGAAGCTCGAACCGGGCGATGAAGTCATTACCGCCGATTTTACTTTTGCTGCCACAGTGGAAGTCATTGGTTTGTTGAAATTAACCCCAGTCTTGGTCGATGTAGATCCCCAAACCTACAATATCGATCCAGCGGCGATTAAAGCCGCCATTACTCCCAGAACAAAAGCCATTATTCCCGTGCATTTGTTTGGGCAAGCTGCCAACATGGAGGCAATCATGGCCCTGGCCAAAAAACACAACCTTTATGTTGTAGAGGATAATGCACAAGGCATTGGTGCCACCTACACCTTTTCCGATGGATCCAGGGCCAAAACAGGAACGATAGGACATCTTGGGACAACTTCTTTTTTTCCGTCAAAAAATCTTGGAGCCTATGGCGATGGAGGAGCGATCTTCACCAATGACGATGATTTGGCGCATTTTATCCGCGGGATCGTCAACCATGGAATGTACCAACGCTATTACCACGACGTTGTAGGGGTTAATTCACGCTTGGATAGCATACAGGCGGCGGTATTGAAAGTGAAGCTACAGTACTTGGATTTTTACAACGAACGACGAAAAGAGGCAGCGATTCGCTACTCTACCCTCTTTGAAGGACACCCCAATATTGTTGTCCCCTTTCGGGAAGGAAATTGTCATTCGCATGTGTTTCATCAATACACGCTGAGGATTATCAATCACAACCGCGATGGTTTAGTCGACCATCTCAACGCCCACAATATCCCCTGTGGGATCTATTATCCCGTGCCTTTACACCGACAAAAAGCGTATTGCGAACCCGAGATTGACGAGACTCCTTTCCCGGTCACCAACCAATTGGTCAATGAGGTGATTGCCTTGCCCATGCATTCGGAATTATCTGTGGAACAAATTGACCATATTGCCCGTCAGGTGCTTTCTTTTTTGGATGATTCGTCCAAAAATTGACGGATAATCTCAAGAACTTTAGGGCTTCTTAAAATCTTATAATGCCCTGTTTTAGTGACTTCTTTGTAGGTAGCAACTGGCCAATTTTTGGCGACTGTTTTTGTTTTTGAGGCCGGCAATACCCGATCGTTTTTGTCATGGAGTAAAAGTGCTTTTTGGATCCCAGTTTTTGGCGCGGCTTTGGCCACGGCAATATCATCCACTTTGATGTTTTGAAGAGTCTCGATTTTCCGCACAAGACCGGTCACAATCAAAGCAGGTAAGCCCAACATTTGAGCAATGTCTTCCAGTCGTTCCCGAAAAGTATTGGGCACGGTAATGCCAATGTATCGTTCGATTTTCATCTTTGGGTTTTTCCCCAATGCCAAGAGGGTAGCGACACTGCCAAATGAATGACTGATCAGGTGGTCGGGACTAAGTTTTTCTACCAGTTGCTCGACCAAGCCAATGAATGCAAACGAACTTGTTGGCCCTTTTTCGCTGGCTCCGTGAGAGGGTCCATCAAAAGCCCAGAGGGTATAGTCTTCTCCCTTTGCCATTAAGGATTCTACAATGTCAGCAAAATTCCCGGCATGTCCTTCCCAGCCGTGCACCATCAGCACTTTTGAACGCCCATTACCCCATCGGTATAGGACAATCTCCTTGTTTTGATAACGGAAGGTTGATTTTTGTGCATTATCCAACACCAAGGATTCGTGAGGACGCATGCGGTGTTGTGTGGGGACCGTCAGAAAATGATAGGCTTTCTCAATAAAATAGTGGGGAAAAAGGCGTGCTGCCAGCCCAATGAAGAATTTTTTCAAAAGAATAGTTTGTGTAAAAGTACTATCTTAACCAAAAACTATACGATGAAAAAAGCACAATCCCTTATTTTTTTTACATTCTTCTTTGTACAACTGACTTTTGCGCAGACACATTATATCCAATGCGGTCGTTTATTTGACGCACAAGCAGGGTTAATGCGCAATGCGGTGACTGTTGTTGTAGAAGGAGATACCGTCAAAGAAATTCTGGAGGGTTATCCCGCCGCTACCGAAGGCGCTTTGGTGGTTGATTTGAAATCAAAGACGGTTTACCCCGGATTTATCGATATGCACGTGCATATAGAAAGTGAAAGTAGTCCGACCAAATATCTTGAGCGCTATCAATTGGATCCCGCTGACGTAGCCTATGATGCTGCAGTCTATGCGCGACGCACCTTGATGGCAGGATTTACAACCGTTCGAGATTTGGGCGGTTCAGGAGTCAACATTGCTTTGCGCAATGCCATCAACAAAGGGAAAGTGCCCGGTCCACGAATTTTTACTGCTGGGAAAACATTGTCTTCCACTGGGGGGCATGGCGATCCGACCAACGGGAATAAAGCCAGCCTACAAGGCGATCCAGGCCCCAAGGAAGGTGTGGTAAATTCTCCAGCCGATGCACGCAAAGCCGTTCGTCAACGCTATAAAAACGGCGCTGACTGGATCAAAATCACCGCGACGGGCGGAGTCCTGAGCGTTGCCAAAAGTGGTGAGAATCCGCAGTTCACCGGCGAAGAAGTTTGGGCGATTACCACCACTGCCAATGACTATGGAATGCAAGTTGCCGCTCATGCGCATGGCGACGAAGGCATGTACCGTGCAGTGGCCAATGGAGTAAAAACCATCGAGCATGGTACGCTGATGTCGCAACGCACTATGGAATTGATGAAAAAGCAACAAGCGTATTTGGTGCCTACCATAAGTGCAGGGAAGTTTGTGGCCGAAAAAGCCGCCATTCCTGGGTATTATCCGCCCATTATTGTTCCCAAGGCCATAAAGATTGGCGCACAGATACAAGCCAAGTTTGCCGAGGCCTACAAGATGGGGGTTCCGATTGCCTTTGGTACCGATGCTGGGGTAGGATTTCACGGCGACAATGCCCGTGAATTTCGTTTCATGACCGAAGCAGGAATGCCTGCCGTTGAAGCCCTACAAGCAGCAACAATCGTCAACGCTACTGTGTTGCAGCGCTCCGACGAGCTGGGTCAAATAGCCCCTGGATTCAAAGCCGATCTCGTGGCCAGCGATGAAAACGCCCTTGAGGACATTACAACGCTTGAACGGATTTCTTTTGTCATGAAAGACGGAAAAATCTACAAGCAGTAAAACTTATAGATTTTCTAAAGTAGCGGAGTTGGTTGGCAGTGTTCGGTCGATTTTCTTGGCCAATCCTTGCAATACTTTTCCCGGGCCTACTTCGGTAAATTCATTGGCCCCGTCTTTGAGCATTTGTTGCATGCTTTGCGTCCACCGCACTGGTGCGGTCAACTGTTCGATGAGGTTAGCTTTTATTTCTGTTGGGTTGCTTACGGCTTTGGCCACTACATTTTGATAAATCGGGCAGCGGGGTTGCGCAATTGATGTTTGTTCAATGGCGGCTGCGAGTTCAATTTTGGCTGGTTCCATGAGGGGGGAGTGAAACGCTCCTCCTACGGGAAGTAAGAGGGCTCTTTTGGCGCCTTTTTCTTTCAGCACTTCACAGGCTTTTTCGACCGCCGAATACGCTCCAGAAATGACCAATTGCCCAGGACAGTTGTAATTGGCCGCGACGACAATTCCGTCTATGCTTGCGCAAACGTCCTCAATTAGTTGATCTTCTAGCCCCAATACAGCGGCCATTGTTCCGGGTTTTTGATCGCAGGCTGCTTGCATAGCCGTTGCACGCTGGGCGACCAATTTTAATCCGTCCTCAAAGCTCAAGGCTTTTGCGGCCACAAGCGCAGAAAATTCGCCCAAAGAATGACCAGCAACCGCTTGAGGTTGAAATTGTTCTCCCAGCATTTTACTCAAGATCACAGAGTGAAGAAATATGGCTGGTTGTGTGACTTTGGTTTGTTTCAGTGCCTCGGCGTCCTCACCAAACATAATGTCTGTAATGGTAAACCCTAAAATGTCATTGGCGGTTTCAAAATAGGCTTTGGCCTCGGCATTATGGGCGTATACTTCTTTTCCCATGCCGGGATATTGTGCGCCTTGTCCTGGAAATAAATATGCGTGCATGTCTATTGTTTTTCGTAAGTAATATATGAATAATTATAGGGCTGATCGTTGGTCGCAGAGATGTCTTCACGGGCCACTTCTTTCCAGGATTTTGTGTCTATATCCGGGAAATACACATCGGCATCAAATGATTCGTGAACACGGGTGAGCTCAATGCGGTCGCATAGCGGCATAAACAGGCGGTAAATTTCTCCTCCGCCTATAATAAAAGGTTGCGGATCGTCTTTCACGAGTGCCATAGCGGTTTCCAAACTGTGAACCACAATTGCTCCTTCGGGTTGATAGTTTTTTTTCTTCGTAAGAACAATGTTTTTGCGATTAGGCAATGCTTTGGGCATGGATTCAAACGTTTTGCGTCCCATGATAATTGCATGTCCAGACGTGAGGCGTTTAAATCGCTTTAGATCGTCAGAAATATGCCAGATCAAATCATTGTTTTTCCCTAAGGCATTGTTGTGTCCAGCCGCTGCAATCATGGTTAATAAAGGTCGTGTTGACATAGACTTATTTTTATTTGAAACAACGGTCTCTTCTTCTAGAAGCAACAGATCGTTTTGCTGTTTAATCCTATGGGCATTCAAAAATATATCCTAATTATAGTGGAACAAAAATAAGGGTTATCTTACAATGCACATCATTTAAATTTAATCTCTTTCAACCCGACCATTGGCATGCGTAACTTTTTTCCCATACTCGAAGAATGCGTTTATCTCAACACGGCATATACTGCCCCACTTGCGGCACCATTGTTGGCATGGCGGCAACAAGACGAACAGGCATATTTGAATAAGGCCGATCGTTATAAACTTGAAAATGAAAAACAATACATTGTGGATGCGGAGCAGCGGCTCGCCTTGTTTTCTGGAGCAGAAGTTGGTCATGCTTTTGTAACCACCAACTTTTCTGTGGCCTTTCATCATGCCCTTACTTTTTTACCTTCCGATGCTCATTTTCTACTTTTAGAAGAAGAATACCCTTCTTTGCTGGGAACTGTTCAAAGCATGGGTTTCACCTCCACGGTTATAAAGGTCACCCATGACGTGGAAGCTACCGTGTTCTCTACCTTAGCGCAACACCCGATTGATGTCTTGGCGATTAGCATGGTGCAATATTCTTCGGGGATCCTTTTTGATCTTGACCTATTGAAGAAGATCAAAGCGGCATTCCCTGAAATACTGATTTTGGTGGATGTGACACAATATTTAGGGGCAGAATTATTTTCGCTGAGCGAGACCCCCATCGATGCCATTTTTGGGAGTACATACAAGTGGTTGATGGCTGGGCACGGGACAGGGTTTGCTGTTTTTCAATCTTCCTTTTTTACTCACGTTCATAAAGATTTAGCACAGATTCGTGAAGTGTATGACCGAGGACAGTGCAGTGTGAGTGCAGTGGGAAGCCTTGCCTTTATGCTTGATGTATTGTCTCAACAGGACGTTGAAAATTTATTGCTCCAGAAGGATCGTTTAGCGATGCAATTACGCCAAGGATTATTGCAAAGGAATCTACTCGACAGTCGTGTTGCTCAGCGTTCAAAGCATTCTTCCATTTATACGTTTAATGCTACTGAAGAAGTATTTCACCGTTTATTGGAAAAAAACATCCGTTGCATTCAACGCGGTATGGGGATCCGTGTTTCGGTGCATCATTACAACAATGCGGACGATCTCACACAATTTTTTGCTGCGCTTGACGCATCGATTTAAACAGCGACTTGCCCTTTTATTGCCGGATGAGGGTGGTAATCAATGAGCTCAAAATCGTCATAAGTAAAGGCAAAAAGATCTTTTATCTCGGGATTGATTTTCATGGTCGGCAATGCCTTTGGTGTGCGACTGAGTTGCAAAGCAATTTGCTCTTGATGATTGCTATAAATGTGTGCATCGCCAAAAGTGTGCACAAAGTCTCCTGGAGCTAACTCACAAACTTGTGCCATCATGAGTGTCAGCAATGCATAGGAAGCAATATTGAAAGGCACCCCCAAAAACACATCGGCACTACGCTGATAGAGTTGACACGAAAGTTGACCATTGGCCACATAAAATTGAAAAAATGCATGACAAGGGGGGAGGGCAGCTTTGTTGTTGGCCACATTGTCGGCAAAACTTTGTGTAGTGTCGGGCATCACACTGGGGTTCCAAGCCGAGACCAGCATGCGGCGACTGTCGGGGTTGGTTTTAATGGTGTGGATGACCTCTTTTATTTGGTCAATACCCTCGCTATTCCAGTTGCGCCACTGATGCCCATATACGGGGCCAAGGTCCCCGTCCTCATTGGCCCATTCATTCCAAATCCGCACGCCGTTTTCTTGAAGATAGGCAATGTTTGTTTCTCCTTTGATGAACCACAGCAATTCGTGAATAATCGATTTGAGGTGCAATTTCTTGGTGGTCACCATGGGAAATCCCTCCGATAAATCAAAGCGCATTTGATAACCAAAAACGCTTTTGGTGCCTGTTCCTGTACGGTCCGTTTTCTCGATTCCTTTGTCTTGGATATGTCGAATCAGGTTGAGGTATTGCTCCATAGTAGAAAAAAGATTTGCATCAAAAATAAAAGTTCCCTTTTGGGATTGTGACGAAAACAACGAATAGTTATCAAATCAATGTTGATAACACTTTATTCTTCGAGGGCGTTTCTTTTAGAGAGTTCGTCTCGAACGCGGGCAGCCGTTTCGTAGTCCTCTTTTTTGACCAGTTTTGCCAAGAGTTTTTTCAGTTCTGCGGTGGACGCTTTGGGGAGGTTGTTGAGTAAGTTGTTTTCGGGATTTTGTTCTTCGATAAAATTTTTGATCCAGTCGTTGTCCTTTTGCCCAGTTCCTTTAGGCGTCTGTTCGGTATATCCCGCTTTGGCCAAAATATTTTCGTAGGTAAAAATAGGTGCGTTAAACCGAATGGCTAGGGCGACAGCGTCTGAAGTGCGTGCGTCGATGATTTCTTCGATTTCATCTCTTTCACAAATCAAACTGGCATAGAAAACACCGTCCACCAATTTATGAATGATCACTTGCTTGACCACAATTTTAAATCGTTCAAAACATTGCCCCATCAAATCGTGTGTGATGGGTCGCGGAGGTTTTATTTCTTCTTCTAATCCAATGGCAATGGATTGAGCTTCGAATGCACCAATAACAATGGGTAAGTTGCGTTGACCATCCTGCTCACTTAGAATAAGTGCATAGGCACCACTTTGTGCTTGACTGTAGGAAATACCTTTGATGACCAATTCGACCAAAACCATGCTGGAATAACTTTCGACAAAGAAAATGATTTTCATTCAAGGCTTAAAATTTTGAACGAAAAACCCACCATTTTTAAGGTGAACAAGACCCAATTTGGGGAAAGTTATTAAATTTGCACTCACATAAACGATACATGAAAACATTACAATTCAGACAGGCCATTGCCGAGGCAATGTCCGAGGAAATGAGAAGAGATGAAAGTATTTATCTCATGGGCGAAGAAGTCGCCGAATACAACGGAGCATATAAGGCTTCGAAAGGGATGTTGGATGAATTTGGAGACAAACGCGTTATTGACACCCCCATTTCAGAATTGGGATTTGCGGGCATAGGGGTTGGTTCAACCATGACAGGAAACCGACCTATCATTGAGTTCATGACGTTTAATTTTGCTTTAGTAGGGATCGATCAAATCATTAATAACGCAGCTAAGATCCGACAAATGTCAGGGGGACAATTTCCATGTCCTATCGTGTTTAGAGGCCCTACTGCCTCGGCTGGTCAGCTTGCAGCGACGCACTCACAAGCCTTTGAGAGTTGGTACGCCAATTGTCCGGGGTTAAAAGTCATTGTTCCTTCCAATCCTTATGACGCCAAGGGGCTTCTCAAAGCGGCCATTCGGGATGACGATCCAGTAATTTTTATGGAGTCTGAACAAATGTATGGAGACAAAGGAGAAGTGCCTGAAGACGAATACATTCTTCCCATTGGTGTTGCAGACATCAAACGCAAAGGAACAGATGTGACCATTGTTTCCTTTGGAAAAATCATTAAAGAAGCCTACAAAGCGGCCGACCAACTGTCGGGAGAAGGCATCTCATGCGAAATTATTGATTTACGAACGGTACGTCCAATGGATCATCAAACCATTTTTGAGTCCGTAAAGAAAACCAACCGTTTGGTTATCCTTGAAGAAGCGTGGCCTTTTGGCAATGTAGCCACCGAGATCACATACCAAGTCCAAAGCCATCTTTTTGACTATCTCGATGCGCCCATCGAAAAGATCAATACAGCCGACACTCCGGCTCCTTTTTCTCCTGTTCTCTTGGAAGAATGGCTCCCGAACAGTGGAGATGTTGTTAAAGCAGTAAAAAAAGTACTGTATAGAAACAACGCTTAAAGAAGCGCAGAAGAACATTTTTTTAGTAGTTTCGCATACCATTTTCTCAATTAAACTTTCATCAATGGAAAATAATATCATTTTCGTCCCCATCACGTTATCAATTCTAGGCCTGTTTTATATGTTGTTAAGAGCCAGTTGGGTGCGGAAACAATCTGCAGGTAACGAACGAATGGTTGAAATATCAACGGCGATCAAAGAAGGCGCACTTGCATTCTTGAATGCAGAATACCGCCTGCTTTTGGTTTTTGTTCTTGTCGCTTCTGCAGCACTCTATGGAATCTCTATGGTGGTATCGACCACCAGTTGGATGATTGTACCGGCCTTTATATTCGGCGCCGGTTTTTCCGCTTTTGCAGGAAACATAGGTATGCGCATAGCCACTGAAGCCAATGCACGAACAGCCGAAGCCGCAAAAACGAGTTTGCCCAAAGCACTTCAAGTTTCCTTTGGTGGGGGAACCGTCATGGGACTCGGAGTAGCAGGATTGGCCGTTTTAGGGCTCTCTTTATTGTTCCTATTTTTTGTCGGGCAGTTCATGTCCCAAGACGGATCATTCTACGAAAATATGACCATCGTTTTAGAAACGTTAGCAGGTTTTTCACTGGGAGCTGAGTCCATTGCGCTCTTTGCCCGTGTAGGCGGTGGAATTTACACCAAAGCAGCCGATGTTGGTGCCGATTTGGTGGGTAAAGTTGAAGCAGGAATTCCCGAAGACGATCCCCGTAACCCGGCCACCATTGCTGACAATGTAGGAGACAACGTGGGCGATGTTGCAGGAATGGGTGCCGACCTTTTTGGGTCGTATGTGGCCACAGTTCTTGCGGCCATGGTATTGGGGAACTACGTCATTCGCGACATGTCTACCGAAGCGCCTTACACCGATGCCTTTAATAATATGGGACCCATCCTTCTGCCGTTGGTGATTGCAGGTGTTGGAATCCTTGCGTCCATCGTCGGTACACTATTTGTTAAAATCGCCAACAACGATGCGAAAGAAGATAAAGTGCAGTCCGCCCTAGATTTGGGGAACTGGGCTTCCATTTTCATTACTTTGGTAGCGAGTTTCTTTCTTATTGACTGGATGTTGCCCGAAACATTGACCATGAATTTCTTTGGTGAGGGTGCCCGATCCATCGCATCAATCAACGTGTTCTATTCGGCGTGTATTGGTCTTGCCGTGGGTGCGTTTATTTCCATGGTTACGGCCTATTATACAAGTTTGGGTAAAAAACCAGTGTTGGATATTGTTCAAAACAGTTCTACCGGTGCAGCAACCAACATTATTGCAGGACTTGCTGTTGGTATGAAATCTACGCTTTTATCGGTGATTCTTTTTGCAGCGGCCATTTATGGTTCCTATGCATTGGCCGGTTTTTATGGGGTTGCCTTGGCCGCTTCGGCCATGATGGCCACAACAGCCATGCAATTGGCCATTGATGCTTTTGGACCCATTGCCGACAACGCAGGAGGTGTTGCTGAGATGAGTGAATTGGCCCCAGAGGTGCGCGAACGCACTGACATTCTCGATTCTGTAGGGAACACGACTGCCGCAGTAGGAAAAGGCTTTGCCATTGCTTCTGCTGCCCTAACGGCACTTGCATTGTTTGCTGCTTATGTCACCTTTACAGGCATTGACGGGATCAATATTTTTAAAGCCGATGTTTTGGCCATGCTCTTTGTAGGTGGAATGATTCCAGTTGTATTCTCTGCTTTGGCCATGGAGTCTGTTGGGAAAGCAGCCATGGAGATGGTTGAAGAAGTTCGCCGACAGTTTCGTGAAATTCCAGGCATTATGGAAGGGAAAGGAACACCTGAATATGCCAAATGTGTGGACATTTCAACAAAAGCCGCTCTCAAAGAAATGCTTGCTCCTGGATTGATTACCATCATTACACCCATTCTCATTGGTCTTTTCTTTGGCGCAGAGCCTCTAGGGGGCTATATGGCTGGGGTATGTGTGAGTGGTGTCATGTGGGCCATTTTCCAAAACAACGCTGGTGGCGCTTGGGACAATGCCAAAAAGTCTTTCGAGGCGGGTGTTGAAATCAACGGGGAAATGACCTTCAAAGGTTCAGACGCGCACAAGGCCGCGGTTACCGGTGACACTGTTGGAGATCCATTCAAAGATACATCAGGCCCTTCGATGAATATTTTAATTAAGCTAACCTGTTTGGTGGGACTTGTGATTGCGCCAATCTTGGGCGCGCATGCACCCGCAGATCAGCCGAAAGAAATTAGAGAAGAGGTGCGGAAAGAGATTCGTGTTGAGGTCAACGCTTCAGACAACGATAGCATTATCAACGCTGTGATTGTGACCAAAACCGTTAAAAACGGTGAGGAAACACTAGAAGAACAGACCATCTCTGGTACCGAAGAAGAAGTCAAAGCTGCTGTTGAAGCGATGAAAGATGTCCAGATCTCCATCGAAAAAGAATAAGTCTGTCTTCAATAGCGACAAGGCACAGAAAAAAAGGCGACCATATAAGGGTCGCCTTTTTTTGTGGAGTTTGGTTATTGAACTTAAAACAAGCCGTTGATCTCGGCATCAATCATTGAGATCACTTTTCCCAGGTCTTCTGGTTCATCGACAAAATTGATGTCGTCCACGTCAATGATCAACAGTTTCCCCTTGTCATAATTGTGTATCCAAGCCTCATAGCGCTCATTGAGGCGACTGAGATAGTCAATGCTTATCGAGTTTTCATACTCGCGGCCCCGACGGTGAATGTTGTTCACCAAGTTGGGAATACTACTGCGCAGGTAGATCATCAGGTCCGGTCCGGTGACCAGCGCTTCCATTAACGAAAAAAGAGATCGATAGTTTTCAAAATCTCTTTTGGTGAGCAACCCCATGGCATGGAGGTTGGGTGCAAAAATGTATGCATCCTCATAGATGGTTCTATCTTGAATGACTTTTTTTCCGCTTTTTTGAATGTCGAGTAATTGCCCAAAACGGCTCTTTAGAAAGTAGATTTGTAGGTTGAAAGACCAGCGTTCCATTTCGTGATAAAAATCATCGAGATAAGGGTTTTCAACAACTTCTTCGTAATGGGCTTGCCATTTATAATGTTTTGCAATGAGTTTGGTCAGCGTTGTCTTTCCTGCACCAATGTTTCCGGCAATGGCTATGTGCATACTATTGAATTGTGCGTGTGATATTGAAGCATAAATTTAGTTTTTTCTTTTTAAAGACGGGGTGTTTCTTGATTTAATGTAAGCTGAAAAGTTGTAGTTTTTTAAGAATACACTATATTTGCCAAGAATTAACGAGGAAGGATTTGTCTGATTGCACACCTCGGAAAAAAAATGCTAAAACAGAATTGCTTTCGTACAGAAGTAATCTTCAAATCCTTCCAGAAAGCAAATATAAATGGCCTATTTTTTTACTTCAGAATCTGTTAGCGAGGGGCATCCCGATAAAGTTTCAGATCAGATCAGCGACGCACTCATCGATCACTTTTTAGCCTTTGATCCCAATAGTAAAGTGGCTTGTGAGACCTTGGTAACGACAGGGCAGACTGTTTTGGCAGGGGAGGTTAAAAGTTCTACTTACCTGGACGTTCAAAAGATTGCGCGCGACACCATCAACCGAATCGGTTACACCAAGGGAGAGTATCAATTCTCGGGCGATTCCTGTGGGGTTATTTCTCTCATTCATGAGCAATCGCAAGACATTAACCAAGGGGTTGATCGCACCGCACCAGAAGATCAAGGGGCAGGGGATCAGGGAATCATGTTTGGGTATGCTTCCAACGAAACGGAGAATTTTATGCCTCTTGCGCTTGACCTTTCGCATAAACTTTTGATTGAATTGGCGGCATTGAGACGAGAAAACGATGCCATCACCTATTTACGCCCCGATGCCAAATCGCAAGTGACTTTGGAATATGACGATAACGATCAGCCGGTGCGTATCGATACGATTGTTATCTCGACACAACACGATCCGTTTGATACGAATGATGAGCGGATGTTGGCCAAAATTAAAAGTGACTTAGTTTCTATATTGATTCCTCGGGTGAAAGCACAGTTGCCTGAAAATTTACAAGCATTATTTACAGACGACATCACCTATCACATCAACCCGACCGGTAAATTTGTCATTGGTGGTCCACATGGAGACACAGGGCTAACGGGTCGTAAGATTATTGTAGACACCTATGGCGGAAAAGGAGGACACGGCGGTGGTGCTTTCAGTGGCAAAGACCCCAGTAAAGTTGACCGAAGTGCTGCCTATGCCTCACGTCATATCGCCAAAAACTTGGTTGCTGCAGGGGTGGCCGACGAAATTCTTGTTCAACTTAGCTATGCCATTGGGGTGGCGCAGCCAACCTCTATAGCCGTCAACACCTACGGAAAAGCAAAAGTCAATATTTCCGACGGTCAGATTGCCGAAAAAATACAGGCACTTTTTGATCTCACACCATTTGGGATTGAACAACGACTGAAATTACGCTCACCCATTTATACCGAAACGGCAGCCTATGGGCATATGGGGCGAACTCCACAAAAGATCGTCAAACGATTTGAGTCCCCCTATGCAGGAGTTATTGAAAAAGAAGTAGAGCTTTTTACTTGGGAAAAATTGGATAAAGTAGACGCCATAAAAGAAGCCTTCAATCTCTAGTACTTCATGCCAACAGTTCCTCCCATACCATCGCTTCAGCGGATACAACTCACCAACGGTCAAACGTTGAGTTACCATCACTATGGACAAGATTTTAAATCTGCTCCAGTGGTGGTTGTGAATCATCCGCTAACGGCCAATTCAGAAGTCGCTGGACCTCACGGATGGTGGAATGACATCATTGGCAAAGGGAAAGTGATTGACACGGATCGTTTTGCGGTGATTTGTTTCAACGTGCCGGGCAACGGGTATGACGAATCGTTTTTGGAGGATTACACCTATTGGAATGCCGGAACAGTTGCAGGTTACTTTTGTTCAGGTTTGCGACAGTTGGGAATAGAGCAAGTTGATTTTTTAATCGGTGGATCGATTGGTGCAGGCATCGCGTGGGAAATGGCCGCGCTCAGCCCAAAATATTTCTGTCACTTGATTCCCGTTGCAGGCGATTGGAAATCTTCCGATTGGGTGTTGGCCAATGTTTTGGTACAAAAAAATATCCTCGACAGTAATGCATCACCGCTTGAGACCGCCCGCATGCATGCCATGTTGACCTACCGAACACCCGCTTCATTTACCGAACGTTTTAACCGAACCAAGAATCCAGAGTTGGGCATCTACAATGTGGAATCGTGGATGCTTTACCACGGGAAAAAATTGAGTGAACGTTTTGCTCTCCAAGCCTATAAGACCATGAATCACCTGTTGGGTCGAATCGATATTACACGCAACGGAAAGTCATTTGAAGAAAATATTGGTAGCATTCAAGCCAGTATTCATATAGTATCCATCGACTCCGACCTGTTGTTCTCTCCCCATGAAGACGTAATCACAGTGGGTAAGGCAAAAAATGCAGGCGTTAACATCGAGCAATATATCATCGAAAGCATTTATGGTCATGATGCTTTCTTGATGGAGTCCAAAAAAGTGCGACAAATTTTTGAAAAAATCATTATAAATTAAATCACCATGAAAGTCAACTTAGAACGTATCAACAACGATTATTTATTTGAAGTTCGCAACGAAGCAGGTCGAGGCGTTTTGCTTGACAACAAATCAAAAACGCAAGGTGTAGTTGCGGGAATTAGTCCCATGGAACTGGTTTTAATGGGTGTTGCAGGGTGTAGCAGTATCGATATCGTCGCCATTTTGGGGAAGCAAAAAATTAACCCAACCGCATTGAAAATGGAAGTTGAAGGGATACGGGAAGAAGGAGAAATCCCTGCTGTATTTCGCACCATCAATATTATTATCCATTTAGAAGGCGAAGACATTACCCCTGAAAAAGCCCAAAGGGCGGCCCAGTTGTCCTATGAAAAGTATTGCAGTGTTTCAAAGATGGTCGATGGGGTCGCTAAGATTGAATTCAGCATTGTACTTAATGGTCAGAAAATATGAAAAAGCACACCGAAACACAGCTTATTAGAACCCAGATGGAGCGTTCACAGTACATGGAACATTCTACGCCACTCCACCTGACTTCCAGTTTTGTTTTTGAGGATGCTGAGGAAATGCGTGCTGCTTTTTCGGAAGAAAAAGAGCGAAACATTTACAGTCGGTTTTCCAATCCCAACACTACAGAGTTTGTCCAAAAGGTGGCCGACATGGAAGGCGCCGAAGATGGTGTTGCTTTTGCCACCGGCATGGGGGCAGTTTTTGGAACATTTGCAGCACTTCTTGATAGTGGAGATCACATTGTCTCTGCCCGATCGGTTTTTGGTTCAACCCATGCGTTGTTTACCAAGTTTTTGCCTAAATGGAACATCGAAACCTCCTATTTTGCGGTAGATGACTTGGCGGCTGCAGAAGCCTTGATCCAACCCAATACCAAGATGCTTTATGCAGAATCGCCGACCAATCCTGGGGTGGATGTCTTAGACTTGGAAGCATTGAGCAGGATAGCAAAACAACACAATTTATTGTTGGTCATCGATAACTGTTTTGCTACACCCTATTTACAACAACCCATTGCCTATGGGGCAGATTTAGTGATTCATTCAGCAACAAAACTTATGGACGGCCAAGGCCGAGTGCTGGGAGGAGTAACTGTAGGTAAGAAAGAATTGATTCGCGAAATCTATTTATTCGCCCGCAATACGGGGTCATCCCTTTCGCCATTCAATGCTTGGGTGTTATCCAAAAGTTTGGAAACACTTCCTGTCCGTGTCGATCGTCATTGTCAGTCGGCCCTGCACATTGCCGAGGCCTTAGAAAAACACACTGAAATCACTTGGGTCAAGTATCCTTTTTTGCCTTCCCATCCACAATACGAATTGGCGAAAAAACAAATGACTCAGGGGGGAAGTATCATCGCCTTCGAGGTCAAAGGCGGGTTGGAAGCTGGGCGCGCTTTTTTTGATAAAATTCAATGGTTATCACTTTCCTCAAATCTAGGGGATTCGCGTACAATCGTCACCCATCCTGCGTCCACCACGCATAGTAAGCTATCTCCCGAAGATCAATTGGCGGTGGGCATTACTCCAGGAATGGTTCGCCTATCCGTAGGGTTAGAACACCCCGAAGACATTCTAGCCGACTTAATCCAAGCTTTAGAAAAATAGCATACCAGTGAAACCCATCGAACAAGCATTACAGGAACGCATTTTGGTTTTGGACGGAGCCATGGGAACTATGCTTCAGGCCTATGGTTTTGAAGAAGAAGACTTCCGAGGGGAACGATTCGCCGAACACCCCAGTCCACTCAAAGGAAACAATGACATGCTGTCCATCACGCAGCCTGAAGCCATTAAGGAAGTGCATCGAAAATATTTCGAGGTAGGTGCCGATATTGTAGAAACCAATACGTTTTCGTCAACCTCCATTGGGATGGCCGATTACGGCATGGAACCATGGGTACACGAGCTCAATTATGCATCGGCCAAACTGGCGAGAGAAGTCGCCGATGAATTCACGGCATTACAGCCCAATCAACCTCGTTTTGTTGCGGGATCCATAGGCCCAACCAACCGAACAGCAAGCATGTCTCCCGATGTCAACGACCCCGGATATAGAGCGGTCACTTTTGACGACCTCGTTAAGGCTTACAGCGAACAAGTCCAAGGATTGATTGAGGGAGGGGTAGACCTGCTTTTGGTTGAAACCGTATTCGATACCCTCAACGCCAAAGCGGCACTTTTTGCGATTGACGAGATCAAGACAAATCAAGGGTTGGATATTCCTGTCATGGTCAGCGGAACCATTACCGATGCGAGTGGGCGCACCTTATCGGGACAAACAGTAGAAGCATTTACCATTTCAATGCAACACATTCCCTTGCTCAGCATAGGGTTCAATTGCGCCTTGGGTGCTGATCAATTATTGCCCTATTTGCGACGGTTGTCTCTATCGGCCGAGTGCATGATTTCGGCCCACCCCAATGCGGGATTGCCCAATGCCTTTGGAGCGTATGATCAAACACCTGAAGAAATGAGCGCCTTGATCGAAAAATACTTGCAAGAAAATTTGATTAATATCATTGGTGGCTGTTGCGGTTCTACGCCAGAGCATATTCGTCAAATTGCTGAAGTAGCTAAAAAATATTCTCCCCGAAAATTGAAATTGTCGGTATGAAAGAACGTTTCTTACACTTGTCCGGATTAGAACCATTGGTCATCACACCATCGACCAATTTTGTAAATGTTGGCGAGCGAACCAATGTAACAGGCTCGCGGCGATTTTTGCGATTAATTGAGCAAGAAGACTATCAAACGGCTATCGAAGTAGCTCGAGACCAAGTAGAGGGTGGGGCACAGATCTTAGACATCAACATGGATGAAGGAATGATCGATGGCAAGAAAGCCATGGTGACCTTCTTGAATTTATTGGCTGCTGAACCCGATATTGCGCGTATTCCCTTCATGATCGATTCCTCTAAATGGGAAATCATTGAAGCAGGGTTGAAAGTAGTGCAGGGGAAGTGTGTCGTCAATTCGATCAGCCTTAAAGAGGGAGAAGAAAAATTTATAGAACAAGCAAAATACATTCGTCGCTATGGGGCAGCAGTCATTGTGATGGCCTTTGACGAAAAAGGACAAGCCGATACACTAGCGCGCAGAATTGAAATATGCGAACGCTCTTATCGGGTGTTGGTCGATCAAGCCAACTTCCCTCCCGAGGACATCATCTTCGACCCCAATATATTTCCTGTAGCTACGGGGATGGCCGAGCACCGCACCAATGCCCTTGACTTTTTTCAATGCACCCAATGGATCCGCGAAAACTTGCCGCATGCCCATGTGAGTGGTGGGGTGAGTAATGTCTCTTTTTCTTTCCGCGGGAACAACAAAGTTCGCGAGGCCATGCACTCTGCTTTCTTATATCACGGTATTCGCCATGGGATGACCATGGGTATTGTCAATCCCACCTTGCTGGAAATCTATGATGAGATTCCGCAAGAACTCCTCAATTATGTCGAGGATGTATTATTGGATCGAAGGGAGGATGCCACCGAGCGACTTTTGGAATATGCCGAAACGCTTCATCAGGATGGTGCACCCAAAAAAGAGACGGAAAAAGCCTGGCGAAACCAGCCCTTGCAGGAGCG
>WTJN01000082.1:37877-59139 GCA_011526265.1 Candidatus Arcticimaribacter sp.
GGTTTAATCACCCCTTCCTTGGATGAAATGATCTATGTTGCACAAGAGCTCAAGCGGCAACAAATGGACATTCCGTTGTTGATCGGCGGCGCAACGACCTCCAAAGCGCATACGGCGGTTAAAATTGCTCCCGAACTGGACGGTTCCGTCGTGCATGTGAACGACGCTTCACGCGCAGTGACAGTGGCAGGGAGTTTGTTAAACGAAGAACAGTCATCTGTGTATAAAGCTCAAATCCGTGAGGATTATAACGAGTTCCGCACACGTTTTATGGAGCGTCAAACCACCAAAGAGCATATTTCGATTGACCAAGCCCGAAGCAATAAATTCCCCATTGACTGGAGCAATTACTCTGTATCGACGCCGCAGCAAAAAGGAGTGCACGTCATCGAAAATCAGGATCTCGATCAATTGGTTCCTTATATTGATTGGAGTCCTTTTTTCCGCTCATGGGATTTGCATGGCCATTATCCCGAAATTTTGAACGATCCCATTGTGGGCGAGCAAGCCACTGAATTGTTTGCCGATGCTCAGGTCATGCTCAGCGAACTGTTGGAAAACAAATCTCTTATTGCTAAGGCGGTATTTGGTCTTTTTCCAGCCAACTCGGTAGACGATGATGACATTGAAGTCTATGCCGATGAAACCCGTCAAGCGGTGGTTGGAAAGTTCTATACCCTGCGACAACAGTTGAAAAAGCGCGCTGGGAAACCCAACATTGCATTGGCCGATTTTATCGCCCCAAAAACAGTAGGTTGTGCCGATCATATTGGCGCATTTTGTGTTACCGCGGGGTTTGGCACCCAGGAATTGGCGGAACAATATGAACGTGACCACGACGATTATTCTTCCATCATGGTCAAGGCATTGGCCGACCGATTCGCCGAGGCTTTTGCCGAATATCTGCATGAAAAGGTGCGCAAAGAATATTGGGGGTATGCCCAAGATGAGTCCTTTCAAAACACAGAATTGATCAAAGAAAAATACCAAGGAATTCGTCCTGCTCCTGGGTATCCTGCCTGTCCGGATCACCTTGAAAAGCACATGCTTTGGGAATTGCTACAGGTAGAAAAAAACATTGGTGTGCGTCTGACAGAGAGTTTGGCCATGTGGCCAGCAGCTTCGGTGTCGGGCTATTATTTTGCGCACCCCGAAGCCCATTATTTTGGCGTAGGCAAGATTACGCCCGACCAAGTAGAGAGTTTTGCAAAGAGAAAAGGAATGCCGATTGAAGAAGCTGAAAAATGGCTTCGACCCAACTTAAAATAAAAAACAGTTCACCGTGAAAGTTACCGAACATATTGCACAAGCCAAGAATAAGACACAGTTTACGTTCGAAATTTTACCCCCGTTGAAAGGGCAAAATATTCAGTCTATTTATGATGCCATAGATCCCCTGATGGAGTTCAATCCTCCATTTATCGACGTGACCTATCATCGCGAGGAGTACGTTTACAAAGAACTGGGCAACGGTTTGCTGGAGAAGCATATCATCCGTAAACGTCCCGGAACGGTGGGCATCTGCGCAGCCTTACAACACAAATATGAGGTGGATGCTATACCGCATATCTTATGCGGTGGATTCACCAAAGAGGATACGGAGAATTTCCTGATTGATCTCGACTTTTTGGGGATTGACAATGTGGTCGCCCTACGGGGTGATGCCGTTAAGAGTGAAGTTTATTTTAACCCCAACAAGGATGGGCATGCCTATGCCAATGAATTGGTGGAACAAATCACTGACTTGAATCAAGGAAAATATTTGGATGAGGAACTAGAAAATTCAGCAGCCACCGACTTTTGTATTGGTGTGTCGGGTTACCCAGAAAAACATATGGAAGCTCCTAGCTTAGAAAGTGATATCCACTTCTTGAAGAAAAAAATAGAAGCAGGTGCCGATTATATCGTCACGCAAATGTTTTTTGACAATAGCAAGTTCTTTGCCTTTGCTGAAAAATGTAAAGCTGCGGGTATTGATGTCCCCATTATTCCTGGATTAAAGCCCTTGGCCACAAAAAGGCAACTCAATGCGCTTCCGCATCGTTTTCATGTCGATCTACCCGACGATCTGATTCGTGCTGTGATCGATTGTAAAGATAACAAAGCTGTACGCCAAGTAGGCATTGAGTGGTGCATTGAGCAAAGCAAGGAGTTGAAGGCAGCGGGTGTTCCGTTTCTTCACTACTATTCAATGGGTAAATCAGACAATATTAAGGCAATCGCCCAGTCTGTTTTTTAATCCCTTTTGGCTTTTGTCATTTGTTTGAACAGGCTGGTAAGGTTCTCGTTTTTCTGCTGTAATGCAAGAATCTTTAGATCATTGTCATGGGCAAAATCAAATACCCTTGAACGAATATCTTCTTTTGACGTGCAATAAATTTCATAGTCAAAGTCAAAGGTGTTGACCACTTTTTCAACCCCGTCAATATGCATCAGCGCTTCCGTTTCTACACGATAATCAAAACTAACCTGTATGATTTGCTGTTGGCCTTTTCTGAGATCATCCAAAGCTTCGTTGGCCACAATTTCGCCTTGATTGATGATGATCACACGATCACAAACATTTTCGACTTCGGACAGGATGTGGGTGGAAAGCAACACGATTTTGTGTTCTCCCAATTGGCGGATCAGTTTACGAATTTCCACCAACTGATTGGGATCCAGCCCGGTGGTGGGTTCGTCTAAGATTAAAAGATCGGGATGATGTAACAAGGCCGCAGCAATGCCCACGCGTTGGCGATATCCCTTGGATAGTGTTGCGATTTTTTGGTCTTTGACCGTTGTGAGTCCTACTTGTTGTAACGCATTGTCAAAGTCCACTCCTTCACAACGATAGAGATCAGCGACAAAATATAAATATTCCAATACAGTGAGTTCGGGGTAGAGCGGGTTATTTTCGGGCAAGTAGCCTGTTTTGTTTTGAAATTCTTTGCGGTTATTTTTGAGAGACAAACCTTCCCAAGTAATTTCCCCTTGCCAGTCGTTCAGATAGCCGGTAAGGATTTTCATTAGAGTAGATTTCCCAGCTCCATTGGGTCCAAGCAGTCCTACAACTTCTCCACTTTTGAGGGAAAAAGAAATTTCATTTAAGGCTTTAATGGCTCCGTAGCTTTTATTGATGTGGGAAAGTGTAAGCACCTTTTTTGTTTTCAAATATAAGTGATTACAATCGTTTATAAAGGCTTCTTGGAAGCAGATGCAACAGCCAGCCAATTAGCTGCCATCGTCGGGTAATATAGGCCACTGCTTTTTTTCTTTCTATGGCTTTGATGATTTGTCGGGCTGCTTTTTTTGGTGAGCTGACCCAAAAAAGTCCTGGTCCTTTCGCCATTGCTGTGTCCACAAAACCCGGTCGGATATCCGTATATATAATGGTTGATTGTTGAGCGCAAGCCCTTTGCCTTAGCCCTTCGAGATAGTTGCTTTGGTAAGCTTTGGAGGCGTTGTAGGCAGGAGCCGATTTGTTTCCTCTGTGCATGCCTACTGATGAGATATTGACCAGTTGCCCCTTGTTTTGTGCATCGAAGAAAGTAGTTGCCCACACGATTATTTTTGTAAAAGCAACCACGTTGAGTAATAAGGTTTCTTCTTCGATATGCTCGTTTAATTTTGTATTGAGAAACCCCACACCAGCACAAAAAATAAAGCAATCCAATCCCCCCATTTGCTCCACCAAGATGGCTATTTCGTTGGTTGCTGTGCTTGAAGTAGCATCGATTTTCCGTTGAAAACATTGCGGGCTGAAACGTTTTTCCAAGGCCATAAGCGGATCGATTCTTCGTCCAACGACGCCTACATTATGGCCCTTTGCTAAAAGCTGTTCGGCCAAGGCAAGGCCAATACCGGAGCTAGCGCCTAAAATCAAAAAGTTTCTCTTTGTGGACAAGGTGGAATGTTTGTTTCATCAAAGTAACTGAAAAAAAGTAACTTAAAAGTTTGTTTATTCAATAGGGCGAATTAGATTTGCATTAATTATAAAATAATGAAGACAACGTATAGCTATCGCACAACTTTCTATTATTTCTTGAACAAAGAGTTCAGGACTTTGTGTTAATGCCTATATGCTAATGATAACTTAAAGTCCTGAAGCCTCTTCGGGACTTTTTTTTTGATTAAAAATGAAAACATCCATTGCAATACAAGGCATTCGCGGTTCTTTCCATCATGCTGTGGCACAGGCTTATTTTCCTGCGGAATGTACTTTGGTCGAGTGTTTGACGTTTGATGCTGTGGTAGAACGCCTGCTTTGCAACGATGCACAGCTTGCGGTAATGGCCATCGAAAATTCGATTGCGGGATCGATCATCCCCAACTATGCATTGATCGATCAGAACAACCTTTCCATTGTGGGGGAGTATAATCTATCCATTGAGCATTGTTTAATGGTTCTTCCCGGTCAAAATATCGATGATATTTCAGAAGTGCATTCACATCCCATGGCCCTTTTACAATGCAAGGCTTTCTTTCAACAATACCCTCATATTCGAATGGTAGAAGCCAACGACACGGCCGATGTGGCGAGAGAAATTGCAGAGAATGAACGTCGAGGGATAGCGGCCATTGCCCCCGAAACGGCAGCATCGATCTATGGACTTTCTTTGTTGGCAAGGTCTATCCAGACCATACAGAATAATGTTACCCGTTTTGTTATTGTTCAACAAAAGGAAGGACAACTTC
This sequence comes from Candidatus Arcticimaribacter sp., assembly GCA_011526265.1. GTDB lineage: Bacteria > Bacteroidota > Bacteroidia > Flavobacteriales > Flavobacteriaceae > Arcticimaribacter. Next base: position 42,555 of record WTJN01000082.1, read on the forward strand.
CCCAAAGTAAGATCAATAAAGCTTCGCTCAAGCTGGTTTTAGACCATCAACGCGGCAGTCTAGCTACAGTGTTGAATGTGATGAGTGACTGCCGCATGAATTTGACCAAAATACAATCGCTGCCCGTGATTGAAACCCCAGGGAAGTATGCCTTTTTTGTCGATATGACTTTTGAGGCCTATGCACAATACGAAAAGGCACGTAAGATTTTGGCGATAATGGCGTTAGAATTTAAAGTTTTGGGTGAATATAGCGACGCCAAAAAAATAGAAAATTCATGACAGCAGAACGACTAAAATCAGTACAAGAATATTATTTCTCAAAAAAGCTTCGAGAGGTGGCGGCTCGTATAGAAGATGGGAAGCCCGTGATCAATATGGGAATCGGGAGTCCCGATCTTCCCCCGCACCCCGCTGTCACCGAAGCATTGCAAGCCGGATTGTCGCATCCCAAGGCGCACATGTATCAAAGTTATCAAGGTTTACCCGCCTTGCGCGCTGCGATTGCCGCATTTTATGCCACGCATTATCAATCCACAATCAACCCTCAAAGTGAGATTCTACCGCTCATGGGATCCAAGGAAGGTATCATGCATATTTCCATGGCATTTCTTAACCCCGGTGATCAAGTGCTTATTCCCGACCCAGGATATCCCACCTATGCCAGTGTAACCAAGTTGGTCGAGGCAGAAGCAATACCCTATGCATTGACTGCTGAGAACCACTGGCAGCCTGATTTTGAGGCCTTGGAGGCGCTCGATTGCTCAAAAATAAAATTGATGTGGATCAACTATCCACACATGCCCACAGGTGCGAAAGCCCATTCTGAGACGTTTAACCGATTGATCGCTTGGGCCCAAAGAAAAGAGGTGTTGTTGGTCAACGACAATCCCTATAGTTTTGTGCTCAACGATGCACCAGAAAGCATTCTGTCTTACCCGGGAGCCAAGGCGGTTGCTATGGAATTGAATTCTCTGAGCAAGACATTCAATATGGCGGGTTGGCGCGTTGGTTGGTTGGCGGGAAATTCCACCCATGTCAATGCTGTGCTCAAAGTGAAAAGCAATATGGATTCGGGCATGTTTTATGGACTTCAACAGGGTGCTATTGCTGCTCTTCAATTAACCAACGAGTGGTTTTCCTCACTCAATGCCGTGTACCGGCAGCGTCGAGCCAAGATCGAGCAACTGGCACAAGCCATGGGGGTAACCTTCGACCCTCAAAGTGTGGGGATGTTTGTTTGGGCCAAACTTCCAGATGATCATCGCGATGCTGAACAATATATTGATCACCTTTTGGAAGAAAAAAATCTTTTTCTTGCCCCGGGAACCATTTTTGGAAAGCAGGGACAAGGCTATATCCGTTTTTCGCTTTGTGTTCCTGAAGAAAAAATTAATCAAGCCATCACACGGATAAAGTCATGAAGGTTGTTGTTATAGGTATCGGTTTGATTGGCGGCTCTATGGCGCTGGAATTTAAGCGGATTGATCCTACCATCACCTTGGTTGGGATTGACCAAAACGACAATCATTTGGACCAAGCAATGGCCATGGGAGTAATAGATCAAAAAGGAAGTATGAAAGACATCGACACGGCCGATAGAGTCGTATTGAGTATTCCTGTAAAGGCTAGTTTGCATCTTCTTCCGACCGTCTTGGATAGACTTCCATCGAATGCCCTACTGATGGATGTCGGATCGACCAAAGCAGCCTTGTGTGCTGCTGTTGCCGCGCATCCCAAACGACAGAATTATTTGGCGGCTCACCCCATTGCGGGAACCGAATTTTCGGGACCCTCAGCCGCACATCTCGGATTATTTGAAGGAAAACCACAAATCCTTTGCCAAGCCAAAAAAACCAAACCCGAATTATTGCAGTGGGCCAAGGCACAGTTTAGACAAATGGGCATGTATCTTCGTTTCATGGAAGCAGAAGAACACGATCGTCATATGGCCTGTGTTTCGCATCTTTCTCACATCAGTTCCTTTATGTTGGGAAAAACTGTTTTGGAAGAAGAAGCGGACGAACAAAACATTTTCGACCTCGCCGGAAGTGGTTTTGAATCAACGGTGCGACTGGCCAAAAGCAATCCCGACATGTGGGCACCTATTTTTGAGCAAAACAAAGCGAATGTGGTGGATATTTTGTCGGCCTACATTGCCAATCTCGAACAATTTAAAGACAAGTTGGTGAAGCATCAAATCGAAGATTTGCACCAGCAAATGAAAAATACGAATCAATTATCAACCATCCTTAACGGAATTAAACACAACAATTAATTATGGAAAATAAACCAGAAATGCGCGAATGGCTCAATGCATTTGGACTTTCGCATCCCCTCGTCATCGGCGGCCCTTGCAGTGCCGAAACCGAAGAACAAGTCATGAAAATTGCCCATGAACTCAAAGATACCGACGTAACGGTTTATCGTGCGGGTATATGGAAACCGCGAACGCGTCCCGGAAATTTTGAAGGGGTCGGCGCCATTGGCCTAAAGTGGTTGCAGCGTGTTAAAGAAGAAACAGGAATGCTTACGGCAACCGAGGTGGCTAACAAGGACCACGTGAAGTTGGCTTTGGAACACGACATTGATATTCTGTGGATTGGTGCTCGCTCAACAGTGAGTCCGTTTATTGTTCAAGAAATCGCCGATGCATTAGAAGGAACCGATAAAATAGTATTGGTCAAAAATCCGGTCAATCCTGACGTTGCGCTTTGGTTGGGCGGAGTTGAGCGTCTTTACACCGCCAACATCAAAAATTTGGGCTTGATTCACCGCGGCTTTTCGGCCTATGGGAAGTCGAAGTACCGCAATAATCCAGAATGGCAGATTGCCGTTGAGGTACAAAATCGTTTTCCAGACCTGCCTTTGATCTGCGACCCCTCGCACATTACAGGGAAGCGCGACATGATTTTTGACACCTGCCAGATGGCTTTGGATCTTAATTTTGATGGTTTGATGATTGAAAGTCATTGGGACCCAGATAATGCATGGAGCGACGCTGCGCAGCAGGTGACGCCCACAGCACTAGTGCAGATCATGAAGGATTTAAAAATCCGAAAAGCCACCACAGAAGAGGAAAGTTACCAAACCGAACTGGGAAATTTGCGGGCACAAATCGATGTTGCTGACCAAACTTTGTTGGATACCTTGGGTCAGCGCATGAAGATTGCCGAAGGCATTGGTGAACTAAAAAAGAAAAACAACGTGGCCGTTTTGCAAAACAAACGTTGGAATGAAATTTTAGGAAAAATGGTTTTAGAAGGAGAGGAGCGCAACCTTTCAGAGGAATTTGTTCTTCGGTTGTTCAAGGCCATTCATCAGGAGTCGATCAATCATCAAGAGAAGATCGTCAACTAAATCAACAACCGCCACAAGGCGGTTTTTTTATATCTTCCACGAACAAAACCGTCTTGTTTTATGTCTTTTTCAAATTTGACTTTGATGCGCGAAGCCCGAAAAAAACTGATCCCACATTGGGGCCTGGGGGTTTTAGTTGCCTTTGTATACGCATTGATCATTGGTTCTCCAGCGCTTTTTGATCCCGTGGCAGGTGAGGGGGTCGCTTTTTTATTCTCAGGGCCTTTAGGGCTAGGATTTGCCTATTTTTCCTTTTCAGTTTCCCGTCACTCTACCCCCAGTTTTTCGCAGCTTTTTGATGGATTTTCTTATTTTCTCAAGGCTTTTTTGGCTTTTCTATGCCAAACTTTTTTCATTGTCGTTGGAATACTTTTTTTGGTTTTCCCTGGAATTTATATTGCCCTAGGATTGACCTTCACGTTTATCGTGATGGCAGACCGACCTTCGCTTACTTTTAGTGAATGTCTTTCTGAAAGCTGGCGTTTATCGCAAGGGAATCGCCTTAAAATTTTAGGCCTTCAACTACGATTTTTTCTGTGGTACGTTCTTGGACTTTTCTGTTTGGGCGTTGGGATGCTCCTCGTATTGCCCTGGCATCAGGTCACACAAGTTGAGCTTTATTCTGTGCTCAAAGCCCAACAGTCTTCCGAATAAAGGGGAGGCATTCGCTCTAATTCCTTTTTTACGAAAACGAATGTACGCTACCCAGGCATAAATTTTAGGATGGTCTATTTTATCTCCTAAATTGTACCCATTAGTGGCGCAAAGCTTCAGCCATTCTAGCTACGGCTGTTTTGATGTCATCGTTTGACGCGGCATAGGAAATTCGAATACAATCGTTGTTTCCAAAAGCTTCGCCCGTGACCGTAGCGACATGAGCTTCTTCCAACAGATAGAGTGCAAAATCATTGGCGTTGCTGATGGTTTTACCTCTCAATGTTTTTCCAAAATAATAGGAAATATCAGGGAAGACATAGAACGCGCCTTCGGGTTCATTGATCTTGAAACCAGGAATGTCTGAAAGCAATTCTATAATGAGCTTACGACGATTTTTGAATTCATCGACCATGTATTGGATGTTGCTCACTGGGGCTTCTAGCGCTGTGATGGTCGCTCGCTGAGCGATACAGTTGGCTCCGGAAGTAATTTGCCCTTGCATTTTGTTGCACGCCTTGGCAATCCATGCTGGGGCACCGATGTATCCAATGCGCCATCCAGTCATGGCAAAAGCTTTTGCGACGCCGTTGACCGTAATCGTTCGATCGTATAATTCAGGAATGGCTGCAAGGCTAAAATGTGACGTCCCGTAGTTGATGTGCTCGTAAATTTCGTCGGATAAGATATAGATATCAGGATATTTTTCCAGCACTTTCCCCAATGCACGGTATTCTTCTTCAGTATAGATAATCCCGCTAGGATTATTGGGTGAATTGAACATGATCAGCTTTGTTTTTGGGGTAATGGCGGCTTCTAGCTGTTCGGGTGTGATTTTAAAACCAGCGTCGATAGTGGTAGGCAAAATAATGGATGTTGCCTCTGCCAAGGTAGCAATGGCAGAATAACTCACCCAGTAGGGCGCGGGGAGTAAAACTTCGTCACCGGGGTTGAGCAAGACCATGCAAACATTGGCAATGGATTGTTTCGCTCCGGTAGAAACCACAATTTGGTTGGGCGCATAATCCAAGTCGTTGTCTCGTTTGAACTTGGTGATAATGGCCGACTTGAGTTCAGCATAACCATCGACAGGAGTATAGGAATTATAATTATCGTTTACAGCCTGGATAGCGGCGTTTTTGATAAAATCCGGGGTATTAAAATCGGGTTCCCCCAAACTTAATCCAATGACATCAATGCCATCATTTTTTAATTCTCTCGCCTTGGCGGCCATGGCCAAGGTGGCCGATGTGGGTAAGCTGTTGATACGGGTAGATAAAGCGTCCATAGATATAGTTTAACGAGGGGCAACCCCCATGTTCTTTAAGTGTTGATAGTGCGAAAATAAGGCACTCAAAGTACTTTTATATTCCAAATAGGGTAAATTAAATTCTTTTGCTGTTTTTTTCACAATTTTGGCAATTTCCGTGTAATGAATGTGCGAAATATTCGGAAAAATATGATGTTCGATCTGGTGATTTAGTCCTCCGGTAAACCAATTGAGGAAACGATTATTGGTCGAGAAATTGGTGGTCGTTAACAATTGATGGACGGCCCATGAATTTTTCATTTTTTGGGTGTCTTGATCGGGAAGCGGCATGGTCGTTTCTTCAACCACGTGAGCCAATTGAAAGACCAAGGAAAGGATGAGCCCGGCGGTGTAGTGCATGATAAAAAAGCCCATCAATATACCCCACCAAGGGAGATCAGTCCACACCATTGGAGTGACTATCCAAACAAAAAAATACAAGATTTTTGTGCTAATAAGGATCATCCACTGGCGTAATGGCTGTAGTTTTTTACGGTAGGTGAGGCCACGTTCGAGATAGCGTTTGATCTGATTGAAATCAGCAGTAAGGACCCAGTTTATGGTCAATAAGCCATAGACGAAAAACGCGTAAATGTGTTGGTATTGGTGTAAGGGATACCATTTGCTTTCCTTCGAAAATCGGATGATCCGTCCTGCTTCGAGGTCTTCATCATGCCCGGGTATATTGGTAAAAGTATGGTGAAGGATGTTGTGCTGTACTTTCCAATTGTGCACATTCCCTGCAAGTAGATAAATTGATGCCCCCATGAATTTATTGACCCAACTGTACCGAGAGAAAGATCCGTGATTACCATCATGCATGACGTTCATCCCTACCCCTGCCATTCCGATGCCCATTAAAGGGCAGAGCAAGAACAATTTTACCCAACCCGGCCAAGTGGTCGTAAAGAGCAAAACAAAGGGTGCAATCCATAGGCTAAACATCACCAATGCTTTGAGGTAGAGGCGTAGTGTGCCCGTTTTGGGGAGTTTGTTGGTCGTGAAATAATTTGAAACACGTTTGTTGAGTGTGCTAAAAAATTGTGCAGCGTCTTTGCGATCAAAACGGACAGCTTTTTCTAAAGTTTTAATTTTCATTGTAGATTTGAAAAATATAAATTCAAAACTACAATATTTGGAGCAACTAACGCATTATTTCCCTGATCTTCAACCAGCTCAAATCAAAAAATTTTCTCTTTTGGGCGACCTCTATGCTGAGTGGAATAGCAAGATCAATGTTATTTCACGAAAAGATATTGATGCCCTCTATGAGAAGCATGTACTTCATTCATTGGGGATCGCTAAAGTCCTTTCGTTCAAGAAAGGATCCAGCATCCTTGATGTAGGGACAGGAGGAGGGTTTCCAGGGATTCCTTTGGCCATTCTTTTTCCAGAAGTAGATTTTTATCTCATAGACTCGATAGGCAAAAAAATCAAGGTGGTGCAAGCTGTGATTGATGCCCTTGGGTTGCGCAACGTCGAAGCAAGGCATCAACGCGCTCAAGGCTTCAAGCAACCGGTGGATTTTGTCGTAAGTCGTGCTGTCACGCGTATGGAAGATTTTGTTCCATGGGTAGAGAAGAACGTGAAGAAGAAAGGACACCACCGCCTTAACAATGGTATCCTTTATCTCAAAGGGGGGGACTTGACGCAGGAGTTGGCTCCGTTTCCAGCGGCTACTGTTTTTTCGCTTTCTGACTATTTTTCAGAAAAATTTTTTAGCACCAAAAAAGTGGTTCACCTCCCGCTGAAGTAAGGGTTATTCTCCTAAAAACGGATAGCGATAATCGGTTGGGGTAACCAACGGTTCTTTGATCAAACGCGCCGATACCCAGCGCAGTAAATTTAGTTTAGACCCTGCTTTATCATTGGTCCCCGATGCACGTGCACCGCCAAAGGGTTGCTGTCCTACAACTGCTCCTGTGGGTTTGTCGTTGATATAAAAGTTTCCGGCACTGTTTTCAAGGGCACTCAAGGCTTGATTGACCACGTAGCGATCTTTAGCAAAAACGGCTCCTGTCAAGGCATAATCAGAAGTTTGATCAACGAGTTTTAGCGTTTCGGCGAAAGCGTTGTCTTGATAAACATAGACAGTGACCAGTGGGCCAAAAAGCTCACGGACCATGGTGTCCGACTGTGGGTTTTTTGTGATCACCACGGTTGGCTCTACAAAATAGCCTTTGGTTTCATCATAGTTTCCGCCACATAAAATTGTCGTGTCAGGGTCTTTTTTCACCTGTTCTATGGCCGATTTTAATCGATCAAATGCTCCTTGGTGAATGACCGATGTAATGAAATTCTCAAAGTTTTCTGGGCTTCCCATTTTCATGGATTTAATTCCTGCTACAACCTGATCTAAAATTTCTTCTGCTTTGGAGGCAGGAAGGTAAACACGTGAAGCCGCAGAGCATTTCTGGCCTTGAAACTCGAAGGCGCCTCTTAAAATTCCCGTTGCTACTTCATTTGATGTAGCACTCGGATGAGCGATAATAAAATCTTTTCCTCCCGTTTCGCCAACGATGCGGGGATAGGTTTTGTAACGGTGAATATTTTCACCAATTTTCTTCCAAATTTCTTTGAACACAAAAGTCGATCCAGTGAAGTGAATCCCGGCAAAGTCGGGTGAAGCGAGAACCGTGTCCGTAATCATTTCAGGATCCCCCATCACCATATTGATCACCCCTTTGGGAAGGCCTGCTTCCTCAAATATTTCCATAATTACTTGTGCGGAGAACACCTGATGATCGCTGGGTTTCCATACCACTGTATTGCCCATCAGGGCGGGAGCTGCTCCAAGGTTTCCAGCGATTGCAGTAAAATTGAAGGGACTCACTGCATAGACGAATCCCTCCAACGGGCGATAGCTTAGACGGTTCCATACTCCATCACCCGATTGGGGTTGTTCTCCATAAATCTCTTCGGCAAATTGCACATTGAATCGAAGAAAGTCGATGAATTCACAGGCGGCATCAATTTCCGCTTGATGAATATTCTTGGATTGCGCCAACATTGTTGCCGCATTGATTTTTGCTCGATAAGGCCCTGCTATGAGTTCTGCCGCCCGAAGAAAAATGGTTGCACGTTCTTCGAAAGAAAGTTTTCCCCACTGCTCTCTGGCCGCTAGGGCCGATGCAATGGCTTTTTCAACATGTGTTTGGTCGGCCATACTATAGGTGCCTAAGAGGTGCTGATGATCGTGTGGAGGACGCATTTCACCGGTGGCAGTCGTCTCGATTTTTTCATCACCAATGTAAAGCGGAACATGGATGGTTTGGTTGTAAAGTTTTCTGTATGTATCGAGAACTTCTTTTTTTTCTGGGCTGTCTGGGGTGTAGCCTTTCACAGGCTCGTTGACCGCCTCAGGGAGTAAGGGGAAACTATTTTGCATTACGACTAATTTTTGACTAAAGGTAAAACTTTAATTCAATGCAAAAGTTGCTGCCAATTTAAATGTTGGAATTTCGACATCAAATTCTTGTGCAGAGGTAAAATTGACCATGGTGTAAAATCCTGTCATGGCACCAATGGGTGAATGGAGTAAGCAATTGGATTGATAGGTGTGCGCTTCACCAGATTTCAGCACGGGCTTTTTTCCAATCACTCCTGGGCCTTCAACAAAATGTGTTTTTCGGTTGGATTCCATGATTTTCCAATGCCGATTAACCAATTGAACAACGTCTTTACTTTGGTTTTCAATCCGCACGGTGTAGCGAAAAGCAAAACTTGGAAGGTTGTTTTTCAAAAAAGCCCCCTCGTACTTCGTGAGTACAGAAATTTTTATTCCTTTTGTGACTTGCTGAAACATGATTACTCCTTTAGTAATAAGCAAGTTAAGTAAAAAAAATGGACAAGAGATAAATTTTATCTACAAATGGAAAGAAATTCAACGCGATAGGGCGAATGATTGCTGTTCTCCAACACCGATCAGGGTATCGTATAGATCCCCAATTCCACGGTGATAGACTAGTACTAAATAATGGTTTTCTGTTGCCGAATGGCTTCCAGACAAAGCATTTTTATGGAGTTCTCCATTTTTTTTAATAACAAAATTGTAGTCGTAAAACCCTTGTTTGAGGAGTAAAATCCCCTCATACACTTCCATTTGAGGATTGTAGATCATTTTGTTGCTATCATTCAAAGCGTAATTATTGAACTTGCCATAAATGTATACCTCTTCATCTTCTAGCGCATGTTGACGTGCCAGCTGAAAATATACTTCCGAGTAATCTGCTTCAATATGCGGATCATTTCCCTGAAGCGTATTGACAACAAAATTTCCATCAATGTCTGGGGCATAGGTATAGGGAAAATTTTTTCTTGGAAGTGCAGGATAAAGATAGTGTTCATAGCGTTTGCCTCGTTCCACAAGGCCAATCATTGGTGTTGTAGAGGCAATGTCTTTGGTGTCCACGTTCAGGTACTCGTTGCCTCCTTGGAAAAGGGTGACATCGGTATAGCGATAAATTAACTGATTTCCATTGGTGTATTGGGGCTTTGGGGCAATTATACTGCTGTTCCATTGGGAGTTTTGGAGCATAACAACAGTAAGGTCATTATTTGGGTTTCGGAGTTGAAACCCAAAGGGGGTAATGGTAAATTGAAGGTTTTGATGGGTCAGCAACCGTGAGACATCCTGAGGAGGAAAAACGCCTACTTGGACTTGCGCTTTTTCATCGAGCACCAAAAATTTCCTAGCAAAAACAAGCCGATCGCTGAAGTCGTAAATCTCAACCATGTAATTCCCCGATGCTAGAAATTGTGTGTTTTGGTTGGGGAGTGTCAGTTGGTAGTTGTTGTAGCGTTGAAGGGTGTTGTAGGAGCTGCGAAAGTTGTCAATTCGTTGGTTGTCAAATCCACCGAGATATTGGTTCTGAAAGAGTGTGCTGGGTGTCCAATCGGCATTGAAATGACGGATTCGATAATAGTAGTCATTGTCTTCCGCGAGCAGATCGTCAAAACTAAGTGTCCATTGCTGCCCCTGTTTTATTACAGGAATTTGCTGGTGGGCAGGGAGTCCTAAAAAATGGATGGATTTGATGTAATCAACTTTTGTTGATTCTTTTGCAATTTGGGCATTGGCATACCACCCAACCATTACTGCCATAAGAAAAAGGGGAAAACGCTTCATGCATCAAAGGTAGCGAATAAATCATCGCAGCGGTCACCATTGAAATCCTTAAAAACAAAGCTTAAACATTCTATTAAGAATGTTTATAAATAAAATAAATTCGTTTTGAAACCTCTTTTTGTAGCGCATTTTTATTATTAAATTTGCAGCAATTTTAGAATTAAACGAGCTAAAAAGATGTCCAAAGACATACGAATTAAAAGAGGTTTTACCTTAAACCTTGAAGGGGAGGCCGATAAGATTTTAACCGATATCAAGCCCTCCAAAACTTTCGCCCTTCAGCCCGATGATTTTTTTGGGGTCACACCAAAGTTACTTGTCAAAGAAGGCGATACTGTTCAACAAGGCGCTCCTTTGTTTTTTGCCAAAGAAAACCCAAGAATACACTTCGTTGCTCCTGTCGCGGGTCAAGTTACTGCGATTGTTCGCGGAGCTAAGCGTAAAATCTTAGAAATCGTCATTGAGGAGAACACCTCTTTGGGTGCTGTTGCACACCAGATTCCTTCTCTAGATGGTTTGGACACTGAAAACGTCAAAGAGCTGTTGCTGCAGTCGGGAGCATGGCCATTTATTGCGCAACGTCCTTATGGTACCTTGGCTCAACCGGAAGATCAGCCTAAGGCAATTTTTGTTGCTTCCATGACCTCGGCTCCTTTGGATGTCGACTATGACTTTTTATTGAAAAACAATAAAGCCGAATTTCAAAAAGGTATTGATGTGTTGGCCAAGTTGGCTCCAGTAACTCTGACAACTGACGGAAATTTTAAAGGCTTTTTTGAAAAAATAACCAATGCTGACGTCGTTGGCGTTACAGGTAAACACCCAGCGGGTAACGTAGGCGTGCAAATCCATCACTTAAATCCCGTCAATGCAGGAGAACGTGTTTGGACAGTCAACCCAGAGGATGTAGCGAACATTGGAGCGTTGTTTCTAACCGGGCAATACGCCGCGCAACGCACGGTTGCCGTGGTAGGTTCTTCGGTGAATAAACCGCAATATGTGAAGGCGACCATCGGCGCTTCACTCGAAGCTTTGTTCGCAACAGTTGAGGTTGATAACAATCAACTCAATCGTTACATCAACGGCAACGTGTTAAGTGGAAAGGCAACACGCCCAGACGGTTATTTAGGTTTTTATAACAACATTTTTAGTGTCATCCCAGAAGGAAACGATTACCGCATGTTTGGTTGGTTGCCTTTTGTAGACAATCACATTCCTAGTGCTTCGACTACCTCACTATCTTGGTTGTTTGGCAAGCGAAAAGCAAAAGTCAACACCAATCTCAATGGTGAAGAAAGAGCAATGGTCGTCACGGGAGAAATGGAAAAAGTATTCCCCATGGATATTTACCCCATGCAACTGCTTAAAGCGTGCATGATTCAAGATATAGAGCGTATGGAGGCGCTAGGGATTTACGAAGTTGTTCCAGAGGATTTTGCCTTGGTAGACTTCGCCAATACTTCAAAGATTGAAGCACAGGAAATCATCCGCAATGGAATTGAATTAATGATAAAAGAAGAAGGATAAAATAGGCGCTTATGAATTTTATTAGACAACAACTCGACAACATCAAGAAACCTTTTGCTAAAGGTGAAAAATACGAGCGTTTTGCACCTGCAATCAACGCATTCGATACCTTTTTGTTTGTTCCTAATCACACTACGCAAAAAGGAGCCCATGTCCGCGATGCGGTAGACTTGAAGCGAACAATGGTAACAGTGATCATTGCCCTGATGCCGGCACTGATTTATGGTATTTACAACACTGGATATCAGTACTTCATTCAGACAGGTGAGGCATTTACTTTCATGGACGCTTTTCTTCACGGCGCGTGGAAAATTGTTCCCATGATTGCCGTGTCTTATATCGTGGGATTGACCATCGAATTTATTTTTGCCATCTACCGAGGGCACGAAGTCAACGAGGGATATCTTGTCACAGGATTATTGATTCCCATGATCATGCCGGTGGATATTCCCCTTTGGATGGTTGCTATTTCTGTTGCCTTCGCCGTTTTGATCGCCAAAGAGGCTTTTGGGGGAACGGGCATGAATATTTTAAACCCCGCCTTGACGGCACGGGCTTTTGCCTTTTTTGCCTATCCCACCTACATGTCCGGAAACAAAGTGTGGGTTTCGGAAGCATCGAATGTAGATGCCATTTCGGGCGAAACAATTTTAGGTAGCTTGGCGGCCGGAAGTGAAGTCAACTATAGCTTTTTTGAAATGTTCCAAGGGGCGATCCCAGGTTCGATTGCCGAAACATCGACCCTCTGGGTTGCTGTAGGTGCCATCATTTTGATTGCAACAGGCGTTGGTAGCTGGCGAATCATCGCGGGCGGAATTGCCGGAGCAGCTTTCATGGGCTTCCTCTTCAACTTGTGGGGAGCCAATGCACTAATGAGCTTTGACTGGATGAATCATTTGGTCGTAGGTGGATTTGCTTTTGGCATTGTGTTTATGGCCACTGATCCCGTGTCGGCGGCACAGACCAATCGTGGCAAATGGATATACGGACTCCTTGTTGGGGTGTTATGTATCCTTATCCGTGTCTTCAATCCCGCTTACCCTGAAGGGGTCATGCTGGCTATATTGTTGATGAATGTCTTTGCCCCGACCATTGACCACTACGTGATCGAAGGCAATATCAAAAGAAGAAAAAAACGTTGGGCTTCTGCGCAACTCAAAACCGCTTAATCCATGAATAGAGATAGCAATACCTATACATTTATTTTTGCCGCTGTAATGGTCTTTGTCGTTGCCTCTTCGTTGGCTTTTACTGCGACATCGCTTAAAGCCAAGCAAAACGAAAATGTGCGGAAAGAGAAAATGCAAAACATCCTTTCGACCATTGGTATAGAAACTGATCGCGATCAGGCCGAAACATTGTACAATCAATACATCACCCAAACCTTGGCTTTGGTGAGCGACGGTTCAAACGATGCCGATGCCAATGCATTTGGGATTCAAATGGCCACCGAAACCAAGAAGCCAGTTGATCAACAACGTTTTCCTCTTTACATTGCACAGGTCGATGCCGCCAAGTACTACATTGTTCCCTTGCGAGGTGCTGGACTTTGGGATGCGATATGGGGCTACATGGCGTTAGAAGAAGATATGAACACCATTAAAGGTGTTGTTTTTGACCACAAAGGCGAAACTGCTGGGTTGGGTGCAGAAATCACACAAGGCTGGTTCCAAGACCGATTTGTAGGGGAGAAAGTGTACTCAACAGATGGAGCACTCGCTGGTATTAATGTTTCAAAAACAAACAACGACCCCAACGGGAATGACAAGGAAGATCACGAAGTTGATGCCATTTCTGGAGCGACCATTACTGGGGACGGGGTGACGGATATGATCAGTGAACGATTGAAGCACTACACTCCTTTTTTCAAAATTCAAATGGCTGAAAATGCCACTGCAGTTCCTGCAATTGAACCCATTGAAGTAGAGGAAATGCCCAATGATGCCAATCCAGCCCCTGGGAATGATACCGCCGATTCGGTAACAATTGCCTACCAAAATTAAATCCAATGGATAAAAAAACGACAACCAAATTGACTCCCTCTTTGTTTTTTGTCAACAAAGAAAAAGAACCGCTGTTTTCAAAGAAAAACAGAGCATTATTGACCGATCCCATGGACGACAACAACCCAATTACTGTTCAAGTATTGGGAATTTGTTCCGCCTTGGCCATTACCGTTCAGCTCAAACCAGCCATTGTAATGAGCATTTCTGTAATGGCGGTAATGGCTGCATCAAACGTCATCATTTCTCTTCTTCGCAACCTAATTCCGAATCGAATTCGGATCATCGTGCAATTGGTTGTGGTTGCGGCCATGGTTGTCTTGGTCGACCAAGTGCTCAAAGCCTTTGCTTATGATGTGTATAAAGAACTTTCAATTTTTATTGGTCTGATCATTACCAACTGTATTGTGATGGGACGCCTTGAGGCTTTTGCTTTGGGGAATGGGGTATGGAAATCCTTCCTCGACGGTATCGGTAACGCGGCAGGATATGGGGCCATACTGATCTTAGTCGCTTTCTTTAGAGAATTGTTCGGATCAGGAAAACTCATGGGTGTACAGGTTATTCCAGACGCTGTCTACGCCATGGGATACGAAAACAATGGACTCATGTTGCTCTCTCCAATGGCTTTGATTACCGTAGGGGTAATCATTTGGTTCCAACGATCTAGAAACAGAAAACTCATCGAAAAAAATTAATGCCTTATGGAAGCATATGTAAACTTATTCATTAAGAGCATCTTTATCGAAAACATGATTTTTGCCTATTTCCTAGGCATGTGTTCTTATCTGGCTGTTTCAAAAACAGTAAAAACAGCGGTGGGTCTTGGTGCTGCGGTTATTTTTGTTCTTTCCATTACCGTACCCATCAATTTCTTACTCGACACCTATTTATTGAAGCCTGGGGCGTTGTCTTGGCTTGGTGCAGAATATGCATCGCTTGACTTGAGCTTTTTGAGTTTCATCATGTTCATCGCGGTCATCGCTTCGATGGTGCAACTGGTAGAAATGATTGTCGAAAAATTTGCTCCAGCCCTTTATGGTGCCTTGGGAATCTTTTTACCCTTGATCGCGGTTAACTGTGCCATCCTTGGAGGGTCACTTTTCATGCAGCAAAAAGATTTTGCAGGCGTGGGTGAATCTGCCGTTTATGGATTGGGATCAGGAATCGGATGGTTCTTGGCCATTATTGCCATTGCTGCGATACGCGAAAAAATTACATACTCCAACGTCCCCGCACCGCTGCGTGGATTGGGAATCACTTTCATCATTACCGGCCTCATGGCTATCGGTTTTATGAGCTTTATGGGAATTAAATTATAAGCGAGATATGGATTATACAATTATTTTAGCCAGTGTTGTTGTTTTTTTAGGGATCATCTTTTTGTTGGTCGGCATGCTGTTGGGGGCTAAAGCGAAACTCATGCCTTCAGGGCCAGTTTCACTCCTTATCAACGGCGAAAACAACGTTGAAGTCTCTTCAGGAAGTACGCTTTTGAACACGCTTGGAAACAACAAGATTTTCTTGCCGTCTGCCTGTGGTGGAGGGGGAACTTGTATACAGTGCAAGTGCCAAGTTATTGAAGGAGGAGGTGAGATTCTTCCCACCGAAAAACCACACTTTTCCCGCAAGGAAATCGCTGAGGGATGGCGTTTAGGCTGTCAAGTGAAAGTGAAAGAGAACATGGTCATCCAAGTTCCAGAAGAAGTTTTTGGAATCAAAAAGTGGGAAGCCACCGTGGTGCGCAACTGGAATGTTGCTTCCTTCATTAAAGAATTTGTGGTAGAGATTCCAGAAGAAATGGACTATAAGGCTGGAGGGTATATTCAGATTGAGATCCCAGAATGTGAAGTCAAATACGAAGACATTGACATTACGGCGCATCCCGAGGAGCACCCAGGCGAGCCCGACAAGTTTAAACTTGAGTGGGATAACTTTAACCTGTGGCCACTGACCATGAAAAACGCCGAGTCGGTAGAGCGCGCTTATTCCATGGCTTCTTACCCAGCCGAGGGACGTGAAATTATGCTCAATGTGCGTATTGCTACCCCACCATGGGATAGAGCAAAGAACGGTTGGATGGATGTTAACCCGGGGGTTGCTTCTTCTTATATCTTCTCGAAAAAGGCGGGCGATAAGGTCACTATTTCTGGACCCTTTGGCGAATTTTTCATCAACGAGTCAGAAGCAGAAATGCTTTATGTGGGCGGTGGAGCCGGTATGGCTCCCATGCGATCGCACCTCTATGAATTATTCCGAACCCTCAAAACGGGTCGTAAAGTTACGTTCTGGTACGGAGGTCGCTCGAAAAGAGAACTATTTTACCTCGATCATTTCAGAGCGCTAGAAAAGGATTTCCCCAACTTTAATTTTTATGTTGCCCTCTCCGAACCTTTGGAAGAGGACAACTGGAAGGTGAAAGATGGTCTGGATGGTGAGGGCGACGGTTTCAAAGGGTTTGTTCACCAATGTGTCATCGATAATTATCTATCAACGCATGAGGCACCCGAAGACATTGAAGTTTATTTCTGTGGACCACCACTGATGAACCAAGCGGTCGAAAAAATGGCCGATGACTTTGGAATTCCTCCAGAGAATGTTCGTT
>WTJN01000054.1 GCA_011526265.1 Candidatus Arcticimaribacter sp.
AGAGCGTCAGCCTTCCAAGCTGAATGTCGCCGGTTCGAACCCGGTCTCCCGCTCTATTTATTTTCACTCAAGGCCGATGTAGCTCAGGGGTAGAGCGTTTCCTTGGTAAGGAAGAGGTCGGCGGTTCAAATCCGCTCATTGGCTCTACTTTTCCCATTTTTTCTTTTTTATCTTTACTCAAAATTCGTCTATGCATACACCTGAAGGTCTTTTAGCACTTCTTACACTATCGGCTGTTGACCAGCAGACCTATGTAGGGGAGAATTACCAAACCGTATGGAAAAGAGTATACGGAGGGCAAGTATTGGCCCAAGCGTTGCATGCGGCGCATCAAACCGTGGCCAATGATCGAGAGGTACATTCCTTACACGGTTACTTTATTTTACCCGGAGACATTAAAGAGAATATCACCTATAAAGTAGAAGCCTTGCGCGATGGGGGTAGTTTCAATACACGAAGAGTGACCGCCTACCAAAATGAAAAGGCCATTTTCGTGATGAGTGCTTCCTTTCAAAAACAAGAAGTTGGATTGGAACAACACCTTCCTTCGCCTGCGGCTGTTTCTCCCGACCTTTTGGTTGCCGATGCCGAGTTGCTCAATTCTTCAGAAGACTTACCCGACCGGATGAAACTCTATCTATTGGCACGTCATCCATTTGCCTTTGAGTTCCGACCTGAAAAAGATTATTCCCATAAAATCTCGCCCAACGAACAGCGTAATGTTTGGTTCAAGCTTAAAAAAACAACGCCTCTAACCGAACAACAACAAAAGGAGTATCTGGCCTATGCCGTTGATTACGACTTATTGGTCATGTCTGTCATGGCGCATTATCAAAATGATTTTGAACAACCCCTTCAAGTTGCCAGTCTCGATCATGCCATGTGGTTTCATCGTCCATTCGATGTGAACGATTGGTTGCTTTTCTCCATCGACAGCCCCAATATTTCGGGTGCACGTTGCTTGGGCAAAGGAAGTGTCTATGACCGTCAAGGGCATTTGGTTGCCAGTGTAATTCAAGAAGGGTTAGCGCGTCCGTTTAAGGGCGATTGATGGGCCGTAAAAAGCGATGATCTTTTCTCGCCAATGCTTGGGGATCGCTGCCTTTTTCCGTTCACTGGTGTCATAGGCCATCAAGGTATTTTTTGACAGCGCCACCAAGCGATTTTGTTCCATGCTAAATAGTTCAGCCTCTCCTTGAATTCTATCCTCTTCCAATGCGGTGATGTTGAAAAATACATGAACAGTGTCAGGATAAACCACCGGTGCGATGTATTTAATGTCTTGCCAAGCAAGGATGGGTCCGATAGCGGCCTTACCAACAGTGCCGTCAATCAATTGGTCGAAGAACAGCAGTCGCGTCGATTCTACCCAGCGAAGATAAACCGTATTGTTCACGTGTTGAAGGGCATCCATGTCTCCCCATTGTACACGGATTTTTAGTTGGGCGATGGCTTTTCTATTTTCCATCATTTTTTGGAGGAAAGGCGTTGGGCAAAGGCGGCCACCATGGCTTTTAGTTCTGGCTGATTGGTGAATTGAACAAATTCGTTTGCCATGCTATTGACATCTCTATCCACAATCGCCAAGAGGTTTTTTCTGGCCAAGCGCTTACTTTCCTGAAAGACCACAGGATGCACTCTCATCAAAACGGACAAATGTTTTTTGGCGCGTTCCAAGACCTCTTCGGGCGGTGCAGTTTGTTGAACAATATTTTCTTTTTGTGCTTCTTGGGCATGGAAGAGTTTGGCGGTTTGTAGGGACTGATACGCCTTGGCTTCTCCCAGGGTGTAGGCCCAAATATCGAGCATCATTTCGGGAACTTGCATGGAGAGGCTAAACTCATGCATCCCAATCACATGTTTGGGTCCTTCGGCCATAATGCGGTAATCGGCACAGAGTGTAAGAATCGTTGCACCTGCTGGGGCAAAACCAGTAATGGCACAAACGAAAGGTTTGGGGTATCGAACCATAGCTTGAAGGGCCTCAAAATAAGTTACCCAGAAGGCCGTGGCTTCTTCGACCGTGAATGCAGCTTGCTCCATAACGTCTAGTCCCGCACTAAACGCGCCCGTAGGACCGGTTAAAATGACCCCATCAATGTTTTCGTCTTGAGCCAACGACAGGAAAGTATCGCGGAGAGCCGTGATGAGTCCGTGGCTAATGGCATTGACCTTGCCGTGTGCAAGTGTGACCACAGCGGTTTTGTTTTCATGAGTTATCGTGATCATAACTTATTTAAATCAGATTAAATATTTCAGCAAGATACGCAGATTAAATCCTATATTTAACTTTTTAAGTAGGGATAACCACGGGGTATGGAGGTCGAAGCTCATTTTTTTACAACGCAAAAAACGGTACGATACAGCACCTACGGCAGCGATATTCGGCGTGCTAAATATTTTTGGTTTGTGTTGCACGGATCAAAAATGTTGAGTGAACAAATGATTTATAAGTTCAGTGACTTTGATCCCGAAGAGCATTTTGTGGTGGCACCCGAAGCCTTGCATCGGTTTTATGAGAAAAACTTTGGGGGTCCCGTTGTTGCGTCATGGATGACCAAGCGGGATCGGGATTTAGACATTCAGGACAATGGGGAATATTTAAGCAAACTTTACACTCATTTTACCAATCGATTGCCGGAAGATGCACAAAAAATAATCTTGGGATTTTCCCAGGGAGGAATCATTGCCTATCGTTGGCTTCACCGCCATTCAATCGATGTAGATGCTTTTATTCCTTACGCGTGCGGAGCGCCAGAAGATATCGATCTCAGCGAAGCAAAAACCTCCCTTTCAACACTCCCAACGTATCAAACCTATGGAACTTCCGATCAGTTTTTAACCCCCAAACGAATAGAAATGGTTAAAAACATACTGGCCAAAAATAAATTGTCGACGAAAATGTATCCTTACGCGGGGGATCATCGGATCGATAGAAATCATCTAAAAAAACTATTTAACGACCATATAAACATTTAAACATGGCAACAAAAAACTACTGGGAAGGATCCGAACGCTATCTCTGTGATCCCGAGTTGGCACAAGCTTTTCATATTTCAAGAACTTTGGGAATGCCGTTACTCATCGAGGGAGAGCCGGGGACGGGAAAAACAGAACTTCCGCTGCAGTATGCGGCCGACCAGCAACTGGATTTGTTTGTGTATCCAGCAGGTTCAAAGAGCAATGTGGAGCAGTTTGTTGCTAAGTTTGACCATGTAAAGTACTTGCGCGATTCACAAATTGAAATCCTAAATGCACAAAGAGAAGAAAAAGGACTCAATGCCCAACTTTCGACAGCAGGCCGGCGTACCGAATCCTTGTCCGATTATGTGTTAAAGGGACCAGCCACGCAGGCTTTTTCTGCTCCGCACTCTGTTTTGCTCATCGATGAAATCGACAAAGCCCCTAGAGAATTCCCCAATGATTTACTCTATGCCTTGAGTCACCGCAAATTGGTCATGCCCGAATCCGGTGAGGTAGTGGAAGTGAGTGAAAATAACATGCCCGCCATTGTCATTACCTCCAACCGGGAACAAGAACTCCCCACAGCTTTTAAAGGGCGTTGCATCTATCATTATATTCAGTTTCCCGAGGCCGATAAAATGCGCGATATTATTCAAAAACATCATCCAAAAGTCAGCAACCAAATTGTTGACACGGCCTTGGATATATTTTACCAACTGAGAAAAATTGGTTTGGAACGCTCACCCACAACACGGGAGTTGTTGAATTGGTTGAAATACATTAAGACATTTAGCACCAAGGAGGCTGTGACAAAGCTCAACGCCCTTGACGGTTTGGGAACACTGATCAAAACCCAAGCTGATTTTGAAAAAGTACAACGCCAACTCAGTCTGAGTGGTGGTCAACCACCCATGGGATCCTCAATGAATTAAGTCGCATGTTCACTACACTCCCAGAGCGTTTCAAACAATTTCATCTGCACGTCGATGTAAGGACTTTATTGCTGTTGCAAAAATCCATTGATCGTTCCTTGGTCCGCACCATTGGAGACCTATATAATGTTTTGCGCACATTTGTAGTCAAAAGCCCAGAATTGATGGGGCCATACACGCGGGCGTTTTACGATTATTTTTTGTCCATCGACATTCGACCTGGGGAGGCACTGCACGATGCCGTTTTACGTTCCGAAACATTTCAACAATGGAAAGAACAACACCAAGGTCGTCTAAACGAAGAAGATCTTACTCGCGAAGACATGGCCAGTCTTTTTCTTGACGAGGTGCACATGACCCATTACGACATTCAAAAAATCATTGATGGGAGAGCGCTTTGGGAAAAGGATCGTGGCGATATGGCCGACGATGACAACGACGCTGAGGCGGGCGACCAAGAAAAAAGACCGCTCGACCGTATGGCGGATTATTCCGATTTGTCGCTAGAAGAGTTAATGCAACGCATGAAAGAGGTACTCGAGCAACAAAACAGCAAACACAGTGGAGGAAGTCATTGGGTGGGAACGGGTGGAATTTCGCCCTACGGGCATGGCGGAGCGGCCAAAGATGGATTGCGTGTAGGCGGTTCCGGGGGCGGCAAAATGGCCCGTAAAGTAATGGGGGATACCAACTTTTTTCCCGTAGACCTAGACGCCATACTCAACGACAACAACATCGATGCTGCCCTGGCTTCACTCAAAGGCATCATGGAGGAGTCTGCGCAAGAAAAACTCGATGTCAAGCAAACCATTGACAAAGGTTTGGAACGCGGGGGGCTCTTTTTGCCAGAGATAAAAAACGAAACCGACGAAAAACTTCAGGTGCTTTTGTTTATTGACAATGGAGGTTACTCCATGCATCCATATATCAAAGCGGTTCAAACCCTTTTTCGGAAAATGAAAACCCGTTTTGCCCACGATTTGGAAACCTACTATTTCCACAACACCATTTATGGACAGGTTTTTAGCGATCCTCAGCGACGTAAACGCGTACCGATAGAACGTATACTCAGTAAAAACCCCCATTACCATGTTTTTTTTGTCGGCGATGCAGCCATGGCTCCCTACGAGTTAAGCAATCAAAGCCTGAATACCTATGTAGAAATGACCCGACATTTTAAAAAATGTGCTTGGCTAAATCCCGAACCCCTAAAATTCTGGGACCACACACTCACCATCCAAATCATAAAAGAGATCATCCCCATGGAGTCACTTACCCCAGCTGGGATTGAGCGAGCGGTGTTGCGGATGAATAAGCAACGAAAAACAGACTATTGAGAAAACAAAAGGAGGTTAGATTAACCGCATAGAGGCAGATGTTTTTGACCCTTTGAAAAAAAAACCAAAAAGTTTCTCGTATTTAACAAGTTAATTATAAAAATTTATAAATTTGCACCTCTAAAAAACACTTAAGAAAAACCTGTATTATGGCTAAAGAAACTTTTGATCGGTCAAAACCCCACTTAAACATTGGAACCATTGGCCACGTAGATCACGGTAAAACGACCTTAACAGCTGCAATTACGAAAGTATTGGCAGACGCTGGGATGTCCGAAGCACGCAGCTTCGACCAAATTGACAACGCTCCTGAAGAAAAAGAGCGTGGAATTACAATTAACACATCACACGTTGAATATCAAACGGCAAATCGTCACTATGCACACGTTGACTGTCCTGGTCACGCCGACTATGTAAAGAACATGGT
>WTJN01000070.1 GCA_011526265.1 Candidatus Arcticimaribacter sp.
AAATTATCATGACCCTCTAGCCACTGCCGATTGGGAAGCACAGGAAAAGTGGGTAGACAGTGTTTATGCGCAGATGAGCACCGAACAGAAAATTGGTCAACTGTTTATGGTCATGGCCTTTAGTGCGCAAGGAGAGCAGCATTTTGAAGAAATCGCTCGTCAAATCGAGGAGTATCATTTGGGTGGAATTATATTCTCATTGGGAGGCCCCGTAGAACAAAGTCGCTGGCTAAATGCATTTCAGCAACGCGCAAAAACACCCTTACTCATTGGGATGGATGCCGAGTGGGGGGTTGCCATGCGTTTGGATTCTGTTCGTCCTTTTCCTTGGAACATGACCTTGGGAGCCATCCAAGACAACACATTGGTAGAAGCAATTGGACACCGCGTAGGAGAGCAAGCCCGACGATTGGGGGTGCACATCAATTTCGCGCCTGATGTTGACATCAACACCAACCCAAAAAACCCCATCATTGGGAACCGTTCTTTTGGAGAAGATAAAGCCAATGTAGCAGCAAAAGGGTTGGCTTTTATGCAAGGGATGCACCAAGCGGGTGTGCTATCTTCTGCCAAGCATTTTCCTGGACATGGCGATACCGCCAAGGATTCTCACCACGACTTACCATTGATTCGTTTTGATCGTGAGCGTTTGTTTAGCACAGAACTCTATCCTTTTGATCAGCTCATGCAAGCGGGGGTATCCTCTGTTATGGTGGGGCATTTGAATGTTCCCGCCCTCGAGGAAGGCATTCCCTCTTCACTATCGAAGAAAATCATTGAAGAACACCTGCGCAAACGCAATCAATACAAAGGACTCATCATCACCGATGCCATGAACATGGGTGCCGCATCAGAAGTTTCAAAAATCAATAGCATTGATGTCGCCGCTTTCTTGGCTGGAAACGATATATTGTTGATTCCCAATGACATTAAGAAGGCGACCAAAAAAATGAAGCGCGCCTTCAAGCAAGGAAAGTTCGGTGAAGCCCGCTTGGCTCATTCGGTCAAGAAAATTTTAAAAGCAAAATATAAAGTAGGCCTCGCAAAGCCGCAGAAAGTAGCGCTTGAGGGAATTGAGGAAGACATAAACACGACCAAAGACGATTACCTCATTCGATTGGCCATGGGCGAAGCGTTAACTCTAGTTGAGGACAAAGGAGTCTTACCCTTGAGTGTAGAAGAAACCCTAGGTTTTTTAAGCCTTGGCGATGATGATGGAGAAGCCTTTTATACAGCATTATCGAAGGAACGCAACTTGCAGCGAATTCATTTTACAGGGGAAAGCTCCATAACAATTGAAGCGGCGAAGAACCTAAAAACAATCGTGGTTGGTTTCCACCGTTCCAATGCGAACCCTTGGAAAGCCTCCGACTTTTCAGCGCAAGAGCGCGCTTTACTCGAACAACTAACATCGACCCACCGTGTGATATTGGTGCCTTTTGTGAAACCTTATGCGCTTTCAAAACTGAGAAACCTTGAGGATTTTGACGCGCTATTGGTCGCCTATCAAAACAATAGAGAAGCCCAAGAACAAGCCGCAAAAGTATTGGTAGGTAAACAGGTCGTGCATGGAAAACTCCCAGTGAGTATTCATCCTTCTTTTCCAGTAGGAACAGGCATTGAGCGTCAGTTGCCAAAACAAGGATTACACTCAGCCACTCCATTGGAGGTGGGAATTGATCCGGAAAAGTTACTTGCCCTAGACACTTTAGCGGCAGTAACTTTGGACTCTCTTATGGCACCAGGTTTTCAGATGCTTGCAGCGCGCCATGGGAAAATTTTTTACCACAAAGCTTTTGGGCACCATACTTATGAAAAAAAGCAGGCAGTCGCCTTAACCGATGTATATGACGTCGCTTCACTGACGAAGATTTTGGCGACCCTTCCTTTGCTCATGCAGGAAGTTGATCGTGGACAGATGACCTTTGAGTCTACCTTGGGAGAATTGTCTCCTCGGTTTAAGACCACCAATAAAGCCGGTTTAACCTTTAAGGAAGTGTTATCGCATCAATCGGGGATCGTGCCATGGATCCCTTTTTATAAGACTACTTTGCGGGCACGTGATGGAAAACTATTGCGAAAGTACTACCGAGCTCGGTCATCAAAGCGCTTTAATCTTCCGGTTGCACAAAATCTTTATGGCAGATCTACTCTCGCCGAAGAGCAATACGCTACATTCATTGAAAGCGATTTATTGGAAAAGGGGTACCATTATTCCGACTTACCGCTTATTTTCTTTCAGCATATTTTAGAAGAAAAGTACCGGAAAGGGATCGATGTACTCGCACGAGAGCGCATCTTTGCTCCGCTGGGCTTACAACGTACGCTTTACAATGCTGCCCAACAGTTGCCTTTGCCTACCATCGTACCCAGTGAAGTCGACGACTATTTTAGACGACAAGAACTGCGGGGTTATGTGCACGATATGACCACCGCTATACAAGGAGGAGTAAGTGGGCATGCTGGACTTTTTTCAAACGCAAAAGAGGTAGCAACCATCATGCAGCTTTACCTTCAAAAAGGGTGGTATAATGGTAAGAATTACTTTTCTTCGGCAACCTTCGATGCGTTTAATCAATGTTACTATTGCCCGCAAGAAAATCGGCGTGGCGTAGGGTTCGACAAACCCCAACTTTGGGGGGGTGGCATGGCCTTCGATGGGATCTCCCCTGAAAGTTTTGGTCACTCAGGATTTACAGGAACTTATGCCTGGGCCGACCCTGAAACCGGTATTGTGTTTGTCTTTTTGTCTAACCGCACATACCCGAGCATGGAGAATCGATTGCTCATCGACCACAGTATTCGCCCTAGAATGCTTAAATTGGTACACGAAGCAGTACTGTTTTAAAACGGTAGTTTCTTTTTCTCTAAGCGGAACCCGTTGGAGAAACTAAAAAAAGTAAAAAATGAAAATTGCTATTGTTTGTTATCCCACCTTTGGCGGGAGTGGTGTGGTCGCCACAGAATTGGGGTTAGCCCTTTCGGAACGCGGTCATGAAGTACACTTTATTACCTACAAACAGCCTGTCCGTCTGGAGGTGTTAAACAGTAGTCTTCACTTTCACGAGGTCAATGTGCCCGACTATCCGCTTTTTCATTATCAACCCTATGAGTTGGCCTTATCCAGCAAGCTAGTCGATACGGTGAAAACCCATGGGATTGAGCTATTGCATGTGCATTACGCTATTCCTCATGCCTATGCGGGCTATATGGCCAAACAGATGCTTAAAGATCAAGGTATAGATTTACCCATGGTGACCACCCTTCACGGCACTGACGTGACTTTGGTGGGGAAGCATCCTTTTTACAAGCCGGCTGTTACTTTTAGCATCAATCATTCCGACTGTGTTACTTCTGTTTCTAAAAGTTTGAAAGAAGCAACAATGAACACCTTTGAGGTAAATAAATCCATCGAAGTCATCCCAAATTTCATTGACTTTTCAAAGCACCAGCACCATAACGAAGACTGCCAACGTAGTCTGATCGCAGAAGACGATCAGCGCATTGTGACCCATATCAGTAATTTTAGAAAAGTTAAACGCATTGACGATGTCATTGAAATATTTTATCAACTGCAAAAAGAGGTCAATGCCATTTTAATGATGGTGGGCGATGGCCCCGAACGCTTAAAAGCCATGGCCAGTTGTGAAGCGTTGGGAATAGCCGACAAGGTAAAGTTTTTGGGGAAAAGCAATCAAGTGTATGAAATTCTCTGTTATTCAGATTTATTTCTTTTACCGTCTGTTTCCGAGAGTTTTGGCCTTGCCGCCTTGGAAGCCATGATGATGCGTGTCCCAGTGATTTCTTCCAACGCCGGTGGGCTGCCAGAGGTCAACATCGAAGGACAGTCAGGCTACTTGTTCGACGTAGGAGATACCGAAAGTATGGCCGTCAAATCCATTGAATTACTACAAGACGATGTGCTGCTAGAAAAAATGAAAGATCAAGCCCGAGCGGTTGCCAAGTGCTTTGACATCGACACTGTGGTGAGTCAATACATTGCTGTGTACCAAAAAGCGCTTAAAGCCTAATCATTTAGGGTGATAAATCTTTTCGGCATTGGCATAGATTTCCGATTTATCAAACGTCATTTTCTTGGTTTTGAACTGGGTGTAGAGTTCCATCTGGTCCCCGTAGTGGGGAGAGTCCGGATGATCGGATGACCCATAGGAAATCACCGATTCGATCTCAGGTCCATCAGGGGTAAATTTCACCAATTCAATGTAGGACTCCCCAGCGACAACTTTAACTTTTCCGTCTTTGTAGGGAACAGCCGACATGGCTGTAACCACATCATTGATCCCAAAAACGGGGAGGGCTTTTTCGCCGCGAACCAACTTTTGATAATCCCCTAATTGTACATCGGTGGTGCCAAAGTGTTTCAGCATGTGGGCTTTGACTTCTTTCAGGGCTTTAACCAGGGTGGAAGGAGGAATCACTTTGGGCGCTGGAAGTTGGTCGTAGTATGGCCGTAATTTGTGGTAGAGCATCAAATAGGTTCCGGCTCCCACAGAATTCGCTGTGGCGATGCGGTCCCATGCTTGTAATCTTTCGATCAATTCAGCTACCTCTGGATGGTTCTCGGCCCTTAGGCCATCGAGATGATTGATATCCATCCACGAGTAGGTGTAGGGGCGGGGGAGTTGATGATCGTATTTGATGCGTTTAAAGTCCTCATATGATACGCGCTCTTCCGCTTCGATCAATTGCATTAAGCGGGTGGAGCGGTTGTTGTGATAGGTTTCAAAGTTGCTGTCTTTTGAATAGTCCTCCGGTTGGGGGTTGTTGACTTCGTCGGTGGAGTAAAACGGACTGTGGTTGGCGTTGTAGAAATAGCCGGAACTGGGTTGAATGACCTGCGGCAATTCTTCGATGGCATAGGTTTCGGTCCACAGCGTTTTACGCGTATTTCCTGGCACTACTTCTTTCCAGTTATAGCCATCGGCCCGCTTGGGAATCAAGCCATTGGAGATGTAAAAAATGGTGTCGTTTTTATCGGCATAGCCAATGTTATATCCCGGGAGAGCTTTCATTTTTAGCACCTCATAGAACTCGCTAAAGGAAGTGGCCTTGTTCATCCGCCACCATTGCTCCAAAGCGCGAATTTCGAAGAGTGCAGGGGTGCGCACCGCATAAAAACCGGATTTATTTTTTAGGGTAGGCCCATAGATACTTTGGTAGTATTTTTTTGAAATCTTTAATGGTATCCCAAAGATTTTGAT
Source organism: Candidatus Arcticimaribacter sp. (assembly GCA_011526265.1). Taxonomy (GTDB): domain Bacteria; phylum Bacteroidota; class Bacteroidia; order Flavobacteriales; family Flavobacteriaceae; genus Arcticimaribacter. The sequence goes on from WTJN01000070.1 coordinate 5,223, forward strand.
ATTTAGCTTGGCCTTTTTCTTTTCCAGTGTCAGGTATTCATCATCCACGCGATACTGGTCTTTTTTCTTTGGGTGCATCTCCAGTTGAAAGACATCGGTTTTATCGGGGTAGTTTACGGTGTGGGCCCACCCCAAATGCTGATTGGCACCAATGAGGATACTGGGCGTTCCTGCAAACAATGCACCGATAATGTTTGTCCCCTCGTCGCTGCACAAATGCGCTTCATACCACGATACAGGCCCGTCTAACGGTTGGTGGGTGTTGATGGCCAAATAGGTGTTTCTATCGGTAGTTTTGGTACTATTAAAAGCAAAAGTATTGGATCCTGTAATTTCTTCTTTGGGCGCTTCCAGTTTTACATCGTTGTCTAGGATGCGTTTCACCCAATAATCTCCACG
>WTJN01000179.1:0-1782 GCA_011526265.1 Candidatus Arcticimaribacter sp.
GCTGAGTGCCGTATATTTTTTGAATCAACCCTTCTTTTTCTTCCGAAGAAATTTCTTGGTTGAGCAAGGATAAGGTGAGTTTTTTAAGATCATGGAGATCACTCTTCATGTCGAACAGCACTTTGTACAGAATTTCTCTTTCGGAGGAAAAGTCGGCTTTTTCTTTCTCGCTTTCTACCAGGGCAGGCAACTGGGAGCCCATGTTGGGGAGGTAGGGCCGCAGGGCCGCTGCGGAAAGCAGGCGTTCTTGTTCGAGCACCGACAGTTGTTCGGCAATATTGCGCAGTTGACGGATGTTACCGTTCCAGTGGTATTGCACCAGCAGTTGCTGCGCATGCTCGTCGAGGCGAAGGGTGGGCATGCGGTATTTTTGGGCGAAGTCGGCGGCGAACTTTCGAAACAGTAAAGGAATGTCTTCTTTGCGGTCGCGTAGGGCCGGCAAGTAAATCTCGACCGTGCTGAGGCGGTAGTAGAGGTCTTCGCGGAATTTGTTTTTTTGAATGGCTTCACGCATTTTCACATTGGTGGCCGCAACAATGCGCACATTGGTTTTTTGCACTTTGGAGGATCCCACTTTGATGAACTCTCCCGTTTCGAGCACGCGCAGTAAGCGCACCTGTGTGGCCAGGGGGAGTTCGCCCACTTCATCGAGGAAAATGGTGCCGCCGTCGGCCACTTCAAAATACCCACTGCGGGTGGTTGTGGCGCCGGTAAAAGCGCCTTTTTCGTGTCCAAAGAGTTCACTGTCGATGGTGCCTTCGGGGATGGCACCGCAGTTGACCGCGATGTATTTGGCGTGTTTGCGGTGGGAATTTTGGTGAATGATTTTGGGGATATTCTCTTTTCCCACCCCGCTTTCTCCGGTGACCAAAACAGAGATGTCTGTGCTGGCCACCCGCAGGGCTTTGGCCAGTGCCCTGTTGAGGCCTTCGCTAACGCCAATGATCCCAAATCGTTGTTTGATCGCTTGTAAGTTGTCCATGGCTTTGCTGCTTTAAATGTTGGAGGAATGGCCCACGGCGGTTCCCATGAGGGTTGCCGAGGTACAGTCGGTGATGTGTACGTCTACGTAGTCGCCCACCGCATAGCCTTCTTTGGGGAAGACCACTACAGTGTTTTGCGTGGTGCGACCACTCCAATGGTTGTCCGAGCGTTTGGAGTTTTTCTCGATCAGCACACAGACCGTTTTGCCCAAAAACTGTTGGGTGCGGTAATGGCTGTGTTCTTGTTGTTTGGCAATGATTTCGTTGAGGCGTCTCTTTTTAATGTCGTCGGGGATATCGTCTTCCATCTTCCTTTCGGCCAGGGTGCCGGGTCTCTCGGAATAGGCAAACATGAATCCAAAGTCGTATTTCACATAGTCCATGAGTGCCAAGGTGTCTTGATGATCTTCTTCCGTTTCGGTGGGGAATCCGGCAATCATGTCTTGGGAAATGGCACAGTTGGGGATAATGCGCCGGATGTTGTCAATCAGGGCAAAGTATTCCTCCCGGGTATGGAGGCGGTTCATTTTTTTCAAAATTCGATTGCTGCCCGACTGCACCGGCAGGTGGATGTATTTGCAGATGTTGTCGTGTGCGGCCATGGCGTGCAATACATCGGTGGTCATGTCTTGGGGGTTGGAGGTGGAAAACCGAAACCGCACTTTTGGGTGCGCCGCAGCCACCATGCGCAAGAGTTGAGCAAAGTTAACGGCGGTTTTTTGTTGCAGGGCACTGGCTTTGTCAAAGTCTTTCTTTAGCCCGCCACCGTACCAGAGGTAGCTGTCTACATTTTGCCCCA
>WTJN01000179.1:1882-21222 GCA_011526265.1 Candidatus Arcticimaribacter sp.
AAGTCTTTCTTTAGCCCGCCACCGTACCAGAGGTAGCTGTCTACATTTTGCCCCAAAAGGGTAATTTCCTTAAACCCTTTTTGGGCGAGGTCGGCAATTTCTTGGGCAATGCTTTTGGGGTCCCGACTGCGTTCTCGTCCGCGGGTAAAGGGCACTACACAAAATGTGCACATGTTGTCACACCCACGGGTAATGGTCACAAAGGCGCTGATGCCATTGGAATTGATGCGAACGGGGGAAATGTCGCCATAGGTTTCTTCTTTGGAAAGAATAACGTTGACAGCATCACGGCCTTGATCGACTTCAGCCAAGAGATTGGGCAGGTCTTTGTAGGCATCGGGACCTACGACCATGTCGACAATTTTTTCTTCTTCGAGGAATTGGTGCTTCAAGCGTTCGGCCATGCAGCCCAACACCCCAACTTTCATCTGTGGGTTGCTTTGTTTTACCGCGTTGAATTTTTCGAGGCGTTTGCGGACGGTTTGCTCGGCTTTTTCACGAATGGAGCAGGTGTTGACCAAAACCAGATCAGCTTGATCGAGCGTGGCCGTTGTGGCATAGCCTTCCTTGGCTAAAATGGACGCCACGACCTCGCTGTCGGAAAAATTCATCTGACACCCATAGGACTCGATATAGACCTTTTTTCCGTGAGCGGTTTCTTTTCCGTGTTCGATGACCACCCCATCGGTAGCGGGTGTAATTTTTCGATCAAGACTTTGTTCCATAGTTCGCTTTTTCTCTTCTCGTATCAGCAAAAACTGATCAAAGGTAGTGAATTACCGCCATTTTGTCAGGTTTTTTTATCCGTAGTCAGTGTGTGTAGGGGGGAGTTTTTTTTGAAGTATTAAACGGAATTTGTTGTCAAAAAAAAAGGGTTGATGCAGTGGAGAGCTCAAGCTCAATCAAAAAAAAGCCTACTTTTGTTGGCAGAAAAAGCGAGCTATGGCAAAAAATTTGGTCATTGTAGAGTCGCCTGCCAAGGCAAAAACAATCGAGAAATTTTTGGGTAAGGACTACAAAGTGGCGTCCAGTTTTGGGCACATCGCCGATTTGCCTTCCAAGGAGTTGGGGGTTGATGTTGAGGGCGATTTTTTACCCAAATACATTGTGTCTTCGGACAAAAAGAAAGTGGTGTCGGAGTTGAAAAGTTTAGCCAAAAAAGCCGAAACGGTTTGGCTAGCGAGTGATGAAGATCGCGAGGGGGAAGCCATTGCATGGCACCTGGCGAACACCCTAGAACTGAAAAAAGAAAAAACCAAACGCATTGTCTTTCACGAGATCACCAAAGGGGCGATTTTAAAAGCCATCGATCGTCCGCGTGAGATCGACTACAATTTGGTCAACGCCCAACAGGCACGTCGTGTACTGGATCGCTTGGTGGGGTATGAGCTCTCGCCGGTGTTGTGGCGCAAAGTCAAAGGCGGCTTATCGGCCGGGCGTGTGCAGTCGGTCTCCGTGCGATTGATTGTCGAGCGCGAAAGAGAGATCAAGGCCTTTGTGCCCGTAGCGGCCTTTAAAACTCAGGCGGAGTTTGCGACTCCCCAAAATAAAACCATCAAAGCGAGCTTGGGTACAACCTTTGACGACGCTGCTGCTGTGACGGCTTTCTTGCAAAAAAACAGTGATGCGGTATTTACCGTATCGAGCAAAGAGACCAAGCCGGCCAAGAAGAGCCCCACGGCGCCCTTCACCACCTCGACCTTGCAGCAAGAAGCTGCGCGCAAGCTTTATTTTTCGGTAAGCAAAACCATGACCTTGGCACAGCGCCTCTACGAATCGGGCTTGATTACCTACATGCGAACCGATAGCGTGAACTTGTCTAAAGAAGCGCAATCCGCGGCCTTGTCGACCATCACGTCCCGATATGGAGAAGACTACGCACAAGCGCGTAATTTCACCACCAAAAGCAAAGGAGCACAAGAGGCGCACGAAGCCATTCGTCCGACCGATTTGGGGCGCGACAAAATTAGTGCCGATTACGATCAGATGCGCTTGTATGAGTTGATATGGAAACGCACCATTGCTTCGCAGATGAGTGATGCAAGATTGGAGAGAACAGCCCTTAAAATCACTGCCGATCAGCACCAAGAGACCTTTAGTGCCCGTGGTGAGATCCTTACTTTTGAAGGGTTTTTAAAGGTGTATTTGGAAGGCGTAGACGACGACGAAGAGGAAGCACAAGGCATTCTTCCCCCCGTGGCAGAAGGCGATACGCTGACATTGAAGAACATGGTTTCAACCGAGCGATTTTCTCGCCCGCCCTACCGCTTTAGTGAAGCCTCTTTGGTCAAAAAACTCGAGGAGTTGGGCATTGGTCGCCCTTCCACCTACGCGCCAACGATCTCTACCGTTCAAAATAGAGGATACATCGCCAAAGGCACCGTAGAGGGCGAACAACGCTCCTACCAGCAACTGGTGCTGGAAAAGGGAGAAATTGCAACGGCCCGTCTCACCGAAATGGTTGGATCGGACAAAGGCAAATTGGTGCCCACAGACATCGGAATGATCGTCAATGATTTTTTGGTCAACAATTTCACCAACATTCTCGACTATAACTTTACCGCACAGGTGGAGCAAAACTTTGACGAAATCGCAGAAGGAAAAGAGGACTGGACCAAAATGATTAAAGGGTTCTACGGGGATTTCCATTCCACGGTCAATCATGTAAAAGACCACGCCGAACGTGAATCGGGCGAGCGCATACTGGGTGAGCACCCAAGCTCGGGCCGGGTGGTGAAAGTTCGTCTGGGCAAGTTCGGACCCATTGCACAAATAGGCGATGCCGACGACGAAGAACCGGTGGTGTTTGCCAGTTTGAATCCCGACCAGCAGCTCGACACCATTACATTCGAGGAAGCGCTGGAATTGTTTCAGCTTCCCAAAGACCTCGGGGAATACGAAGGCGAAGTTGTTTCTGTGAACAACGGTCGCTACGGCCCCTACGTAAAATTTGGAACCACTTTTGTGTCTTTGCCCAAAGGACAAAACCCCATGGACGTGGATCGTGCGATGGCCATTGAGCTCATTGAGGAAAAGAAAAAAGCGGATGCCCCTATTTATAGGTACAACGACCTGCCGGTGACCAAAGGCAAAGGTCGTTTTGGGCCTTTCATCAAATGGAGTGGTCTTTTTATTAATGTGAACAAAAAATATGATTTCGATCATTTGTCAGACGAGGACATTGTTACCTTGATTGAAGAAAAAATTCAAAAAGAAAAAGACAAGCTGGTCCAGCACTGGGAAGAAGAAGGCATCCGCATAGAAAAAGCCCGTTGGGGACGATCGAACATTATCCAAGGGAAAATTAAGGTGGAACTGTCCAAAGACATCGACCCAACGACCATTACTTTGGAAGAGGCCCAAAAACGCTTGGAAGCCAAAAAACCCAAAAAGAAAGCCACGGCCCGAAAGAAGAAAAAATAGCGCGGTATGAGTTTAGATTTCCTGACTGCTGTAGACGAAACCACCTTGGGGGTCACCGCTTTGTTGCCCAAACAGGTGATGGGAAAGCAGATTGCTGTCCACACTGCCAGTGAAGGCTTTCCCGACCTGAAGGATATTCGTATAGCGCTTATAGGAGTCAATGAAAGTCGTAACAGCTATTACCCCGTAGAGACCTATGACCTGTCTGCTTTTCGGCGGGAATTTTACCAGTTGTTTCCGGGCAATTGGTCGGTTGGCGTTGCAGATTTGGGCGATTTGCCCCCTGGAGAAACGGTTGACGACACCTACCATGCATTGAAAACCATTTGCTTGAATCTTCGGCAAATCAATGTCATCCCTATCGTCATTGGTGGAAGCCAAGATTTAAGCATTGCCTTATACCAGTCATTCGTCGAGTTGAACCAGTGGGTGAATATGGTTGCGGTGGACAACCGTTTTGATTTTTCCCAAGAAGAAGAATTGATCTCGGGGCGTTCCTACATGAGTAAAATCATCATGGATAGTCCCAATCGGTTGCATAACTACACCAATATAGGTTATCAGTCCTTTTTGATTGCGCAGGAAGAATTGGATTTGATGGACAAACTTTTTTTCGATGCGCTGCGGCTGGGCGAAGTGTTGGACGATGTTCGACAAACCGAGCCTATCTTTCGAGAATCGGACCTGGTGAGTTTCGACATGAAAGTCTTGCATGCTGTTGCAGCAGGGACTTTTCCCACTAGCGGCATGCCCAATGGGATGGATGGCCGCACCCTTTGTGCCTTGGCGCGTTATGCTGGAATAAGCGACCGATTGTCGGTCATGGGTTGTTTTGAATTGGTCAATTCGCCCCTTTTTCACAAACTTTTGGCACAAATGATTTGGTATTTTATCGAAGGGGTGAGTCGTCGTTTCGATGAGTACCCCGTCGCCACCAGCCAAGGTTTTACCAAGTATGTGGTGCAAATGTCCGACCGTGATTTGGTGTTTTATCGCAGTGAAAAAAGTCAACGATGGTGGATGGAATTGCTGCGTGAAGACTATTTGGATAATAAAAAGAAAAAGAGTACGTTATTATCTTGCACGCAAGCCGATTATGACGCAGCATGTCAAGATATATTGCCCGATCGGTGGTGGCGTGCATCAAAAAGGAGTTGAAAGAAAAGGCATTCCCACTATTTTTTTTAAAATTTGTGGTGGTTTGCAAAATATAATACGTAGCCTTGCGTTACTAGACTATATGAAAAAAGGATTTGTTTTCATTTTTGCGGCGCTCGTCCTGTGGGGATGTGGCAACAAACGTGGTGAACTCATCGGGGTGAAACAAAAGAAATGGTTTCCAGAAAAGCCCTATGGGATGACCTTGGTTGAAGGCGGTGCATTCATTATGGGGAAACAAGACGATGATATTGCCCAGCTGAAAAATGCGCCGGCCAAGACGGTAACGGTGCGTTCCTTTTACATGGACGAAACAGAAATTACCAATAGCGAATATCGACAGTTTGTCTTTTGGGTCCGCGACTCGATCGCTTTGGCCATGTTGGCCCGAAAAGTAGATGAGTTGGGGACTGGAGAAGACGGAGGTGCTGGAGACGGTATTGGAGAATACGCCTTTAAAGACGCCGATACGTCAGATTTGTCTGAATTTCAAAAATACATGCGGGCCAATTACTACGATTTGTCCGACGATCCCTATGCCGGTCGCCCTTTGAACTGGGACCAAGATTTGGAATGGGATCCCAATAGCTACGTTGATCAAGCTTACGTTGAGGTCATGGATAGTCTGTATTTGCCACCGGAAGTATGGTACAATGGCGAAATGAAGATTGACGTCAACAAAATGGTCTATAAATATTCTTGGTTCGATGCGGAAGCCGCGGCCTTGGAGCGGGAGAAAAATCCTACTTCGCGCGACCGTCTACCCTTTATCAAGAAAGAAGAAATCGAAATTTATCCCGACACCACAGTGTGGATCAAAGACTTTAATTATTCCTATAATGAGCCGATGCACAACGATTATTTCTCGCATCCGGCCTATCAAGACTATCCTGTGGTTGGCGTTTCATGGAAACAAGCCGTTGCGTTTTGTAACTGGCGTACTCATTACAAAAACGCCTACCAAAAAGAAAAAGGCAAGCCGTTGGTGAATAATTTTAGATTGCCCACCGAAGCCGAATGGGAATATGCTGCTCGAGGTGGTATTCCCTCCGGGACGTACCCATGGGGATCTCCTTATCTATTGAATGACCGCGGGTGTTTCTTGGCGAACTTTAAACCGCTTCGGGGGGACTATTCTGCCGATCAAGCCATGTATGCGGTGGAAGCAAAGTCCTATCTGCCCAACGATTACAACTTGTATAACATGGCAGGAAATGTATCCGAATGGACGGAATCCTCGTATGACCCTACCGCCTATGAGTTTGTTTCCTCATTGAATCCCAACATGTCGCTCAACCAAGAGAAGCGTAAAGTTGTTCGCGGAGGATCTTGGAAAGATGTTGCTTATTTCTTGCGGGTGAGTTCTCGCGATTACGAATACCAAGATACGGCGAGAAGCTATATTGGATTTCGTACGGTACAAGACTATTTAGGGTCTGAAAAAGTGAAAATAAAATAGAAAAATTTTATCTTTAGCCAATACTAATCTATATTCAAAAAATGGACGCACAAAAACTCAAAGGTCGCTTAAGAAGAAAAATTATCATGCACATGCTTTTCCAAATTGGAGGGGCAGTTGTAATTGTAGGAGCATTGTTTAAAATCCTCCACTTGGAAATAGGACCCATCACGGGAGGGGTAGTATTGGGACTTGGTCTTGGTACGGAAGCCATTATCTTCCTCGTGGGTGGATTGATGTTGGACGATGTTCGTGAAGAACACGATGCATATATCGAGCACCATTCTGGTGAAGGTCACGGCGGTGGCAACGACGCCAATGGTGAAAGTCTCTCTTCAAAAATCGATACCCTCTTGCAAGAAGCCAAAATGGATGTGGCTTTAATCAGTGGGTTAACCCAGAGCATAAAAAACTTAGAAGCTTCTGCCAAAGCGCTTTCTCCTGCTGCTGAAGCCGCTTCTTCTTCGCAACAATATGCCGATCAATTGAACAAGGCTGCTTCTCAGCTTGCTTCATTGAACGAACTTTACGCAGCTCAAGTGCAAAGTGCCGGATCGCACGGTCAGTACAACGACCAGGTAGCGCAAAATGCCGAGCGCCTGCGCCAGCAAATGGAATCTTTGTCCGAAAACCTCGCTTCACTCAATCAAGTCTATGGCGGAATGTTGTCTGCTATGAACAAAAACTAAGTAAGCCATGGCAGGAGCAAATGAAACCCCACGTAATAAACTTATTGCGTTGATGTACTTGGTGTTCATCACCATGTTAGCATTGAACGTGAGTAAAGAAGTTTTGGATGGATTTGGGCAAATGTTCAAAAAAATCCGAAGCGCCAACGAACGCGTCAATCAAGGAAATGTCATCTACTACGACAAAATTGAAGTCAACGCCTCTGAAAAAGGAGGGAAGTGGGTAGGACACGACCGTACCGCGAAGGAGATCCGTAAAGAATCGGATGCTTTTTTCGCACGCATTCAAGAAATCAAAGATCAAATTACAGAGCAACAACGCATCGACGATCCCGAGCTTAACGAGTATTCTCGCATGGACAAGGGAGAAGCTTTGGATTTGATTTTCTTTGATGCCAATGGTGTATCGCCCGATGGACAAGCCTTTGTCGAGATGGTGAACGCCTACAAAATGCGTGTCATTCAAGTATTTGCATCGCAGTTTCCGCAATACACCGAGTTGGTAGAGGAGCGTTTCTTTACTGGAGACTTTGAAGGAAATGTCGAAAACAGAGACGGTCAAAAACAGCCGTGGTTATCTTTTAACTTTGAAGGATTCCCATTGATCTCATCCTTGGCGAAATTGACCATGATGCAAAACGATATTCGCTTGACAGAAAGCGATGTGTTGAACGCCCTTCTAGGAAAAGAGCTGGAAGCGAGCAGCAAGGTTACTACCGACAACTACATCACCCTTTTAAAATCGGAAAAAGGCGCCTACTACCAAGGCGAGGTCTTTGATGGAAGCGTGATCCTTGGTCGTAAAAGTGGTGCGCAGAACCCTAACGATGTGGATGTAAAACTCGATGGACGAAAGCTAACAGCAGACGAATATGAAAAAATCCCTGGAGGGATTAAGTTAAACGTCAATGCGGGTCGCCCCGGTGATCACGTCATTGAAGGAGACTTGATATTCCGTGACGCAGGCGTGGAATCGAGAATTCCGGTTTCTCAGTCTTTCGCGGTGATTTCAAAGCCCAACGCAGCGGTGATTTCGGCGGATAAAATGAACGTGGTCTATCGCGGTGTTGATAACCCGATGACTATTTCTATCCCTGGAATTCCTGATGATAAAATCAATGCTTCAGCCCCAGGTTTACGCCGTGCCCGCGGAAGCAAATTCAACATGAATCCCGGCAAAGGGAAAGAAGTGACCATTACGGCGACCGGGAAGTTGCCCGACGGTCAAGCCATTTCAACCAAGACCAAATTCCGTATCAAAGACTTGCCCAAGCCATCGGCGACCTTCTTCCGCCAATCGGGAAGAATTCGTTTGCCAAAAACAAGCGTTGAGCGTGCTGAGGTTGGTGCAATCATGGAAGATTTTGATTTTGATTTGACCCTCAACACGCTTGAGTTTAAAATCAAAATTCCTGGAGCGCCTACCATTACTTGTAAGGGCAACCGCCTATGTGGCCAAGCCAAGCAAGCGTTGACCAAGGTGCGTAAAGGACAAGAAATCAGTGTTTTTGACTTGAAAGTGCAAAACCCTGAGAAGCCCAATTACAAGTTTAAGCGGGTGGCACCAGTACTCATTGAAATTCTTTAAACCATGAAATATTCATCATTTGTTGTTTTTTTGTCGTTGCAGTTAATGGCTATCCACACTGTATTCGGACAAGCCAATTTGCTGAATTCTCGCGTGCCGCAAGAAGTCGGTAAGCTGACCGAACAACAAATTGCAGCAAATGATGAATCTCCTTTGGCTTACGGGTATATCGACGATCGTGATGTCTTATGGTCCAAAACCATTTGGGAAAAAATCGATCTGGACGAAAGAATCAACTTTCCGTATTACTTTCCTTCCGAGCCCGGTAACTTGGGTGAAGAGCGTCGCTCGTTATTTGATGTGTTGATTCAAGGCATTGAAGATGGAAGAATCAAAGAAATTTACTTTGATGACGGAGGTTATTTCCGTACGAAACTGACGTATCAGCAAGTCCTCGAAAAGTTGCAGTATACTTTTGAAACCGCAGCTTACACCGACGCAGTGAACTCCGGGATTACCGATCCTGAAATCCTTGCCGATTTGACGGTACCGGTCAAAACCACGGCTGCCGACGTGCTAGAATATCGCATTAAAGGGACGTGGTATTTCAATAAACGTCAAGGAGAGTTAAAGTATCGTTTATTGGGGATAGCACCCTGTGCGACGGATTTACAGTTCAAAAATCCCGATCCAGATGCCGCTCCTCCGGGAGATCCCAATGAAACCTATCCCTTGTTTTGGGTGTGGTTCCCCGATGCGCGAGAGGTGCTGAATGAAGCTTATGTGTTTAACGTGCGCAATTCTTCTCAGCCCATTACCTTCGATAATATGCTGAATTCACGTCGCTTTAATGCGCTCATCTACAAAGAGGAAAATGTTTATCAAGATCGCGAAGTGAAAGATTACATTTTTGAGGATGCTCTGCAGCAATTGCTCGAGTCGGAACGTATCAAATCGGTTATCCGTGACTTTGAACAAGACATGTGGAACAACTAATGGGTTGATTCACTCAAAATAAAAAAACGCTGCCCATGGGCAGCGTTTTTTATGACCACAAATGAAAAAAGTTGACACCCTTATCGTTGGCCTTGGTCTTGCGGGACTGGCGTATGCCGAGACCCTCTATCGCAACAATCGGTCGTTTCACGTGATCGATCGGCCTGCATCGGGTTCGTCGGTGGTCGCAGGGGGGATTTACAACCCCACACTACTGAAGCGCTTTACAATGACGTGGATGGGAGGTGAGTTTTATCAAACGGCCCTTCCATTTTATCGTGCATTGGAAAACCGCTTTCAGACATCCTTTCTTTTTCCAGCGCCCATCAAAAAGATATTCAACAGCCAACGGGATCACAACGATTGGAGTGCCGCCGCTGATCGGGTGGGGCTCTCCGATTTTCTCGATCCTTCCCTGCATTTCACTCCCTTAGACGGCGTAAAAACACCTTTTGGTCACGGGGTGGTGCGAGCATGTGGCCGGTTAGACATTCCCCATTTACTGACCACCTATGCTGAGTGGTTGGGCGATCGTATTGATTTTACTCCCTTTGACCACGACCGATTACAATTTACTTCTTCTGGACTGCGCTATGGGGGAATTGTTGCTCAACGCATTGTCTTTTGTGAAGGGTATAAAATGAAAAGCAACCCTTATTTTAACGCACTTCCACTACAAGGATCCAAAGGACAAATTCTTTTGATACACTGCCCAGATTTGGCTGAGGATACGATCCTAAAAGGCCCTATGTTTTTAGCGCCTCTTGGCGATCACCTTTTTTGGGCGGGAGCTAGTTACGAGCCTCATGATAAATCATTGGAACTGACGCAAGAGGCAAGAGCGAGTTTGGAAAAAAACATTCGTAAAATGATTGATGTTCCCTTTGAGGTGCGGCAACAATTGACCCAAATTCGCCCGACGGTCAGTGATCGCCGTCCTTTGATTGGTCAGCATCCACGGCACGATTCATTGTTTTTGCTCAACGGCATGGGTTCGCGGGGAGTACTCACCGCACCTTTGGCCGCCGAGTGGTTGTTTGCCTCCATTTACGATGCAGTGCCTTTGCCCAAAGCGGTAGACATTGCACGTTTCGAAATTTAAACCCTACTTATTTTCTCACAGCGTTGATTTTCCGCATTTTTGCCAAAAAATATTTTCATGCTCAGTGTTCAAAATCTTACGGTCGCCTTTGGGGGAGAATCCTTGTTCGATGCGATTTCTTTTCGCTTGGGCGCAGGGGACCGCGTTGGGCTGGTAGGAAAAAATGGCGCTGGAAAGTCAACCCTGCTCAAGATTCTATCGGCACAACAATCTCCCACACAAGGGCAGGTGGCGCAAGAGAAAAATCTGCGTCTTGGGTTTTTACAACAAGACATTGATTTTGAACACGGACGCACCGTTGTTGAGGAGGCCTATCAGGCGTTTGAAGAGGTTTTGGCTTTGGAAGCCCAAATGGCGGAAATCAATAGCGATTTGGCAGAGCGAACCGATTATACCTCTACGGTGTATAATGATTTGATTGTCTCCCTCAATGAGGTAACCGAGCGCTATGCATTGGTCGGAGGATACCAGTACCAAGGGAAAACCGAAAAAGTCCTTTTGGGACTTGGGTTTTCGGCAGAGGACTTCGACCGTCCAACCGATACTTTTTCTGGAGGGTGGCGAATGCGCATCGAATTGGCGAAACTATTGTTGCAAGACAACGACGTGTTGTTGCTCGATGAGCCCACCAATCACTTGGACATTGAGTCGATCATTTGGTTGGAGGATTTTTTGACCCGCTACCCGGGGGCAGTGGTTTTGGTGTCGCACGATAAAATGTTTTTGGATCACACCACCAATCGGACCATTGAAATTGTGGGGGGACGCATCTATGATTTTAAAAAATCGTACAGTGCCTACTTGCAAATCCGTCAAGAGATGATGGAACAGCAACGGGCAGCACAAAAAAATCAGGCCAAAGAAATAGAGCAGACCGAGAAGTTGATCGAGCGTTTTCGTGCCAAAGCTTCGAAAGCGGCCATGGCGCAGTCGCTGATAAAAAAACTGGATAAAATAGAACGCATCGAAGTCGATGTAGAAGAAACGGCCCAGATGAACCTGCGTTTTCCCGTGGCCGTACAGCCCGGAAAAGTTGTTTTAACGCTAGAAGGGGTAGGTAAAAGCTATGGAGATCACACCGTGTTATCGAGTGTCGATTTGTTGATTGAACGGGGAAGTAAAACCGCCTTTGTGGGGCAAAACGGTCAGGGCAAGTCGACCTTGGCCAAAATCATTGTGAAGGAAATAGCTCACGAGGGCCATTGCCGCTTGGGACACAATGTGACGCTGGGCTATTTTGCGCAGAATCAGGCAGAATATCTCGATGGCTCTTTGTCGTTGTTGGAAACCATGGAAGAAGCCGCTACGGATGAGAATCACCGATTGGTGCGCGACATGCTCGGGGCGTTTATGTTTCGCGGTGACGACGTAGACAAGAAAGTACAGGTGCTCTCGGGGGGAGAGCGCAATCGTTTGGCGTTGTGCAAAATGCTGCTTACTCCTTTCAATGTCCTGGTGATGGACGAACCCACGAACCATTTGGACATCCGTTCGAAACAAGTACTCAAAAGTGCCTTGCAACAATTTGAAGGAACACTGATCATTATTTCTCACGACCGAGATTTCTTGGAGGGCTTAAGTGATCGGGTGTTGGAATTCAAGAACAGGCAATTGAAACCGTACTTGGGCGATGTTCGCTTCTACTTGGAACAAAAGAAAATGGACTCGCTTCGCGATTTAGAGCGGGAGACCGCCAAAAAGAAAAAGGCCAAGGGGACGACCGAGAATGACTATCACCGGCAAAAGAAAGTCAAAGGGTTAAGGAACAAGCAAAGCAAGATAGAAGCGCAAATTTCTGCCTTGGAAAAAGAGCTCAAGGAAACCGATTTGGCGTTAGAAATCAATTACGAAGAAACCATTGCTGCCCCTCATTTCTTTGACACCTATCATGAAAAAAAGGCCCAGTTAGAAAAATTAATGATCGACTGGGAAAAAGTAAGTGAAGATTTAGATGACCTAACCGCAGACCAATGATCGAACATTTTTTTCAATGCCCTTACTGTTGGGAGAATATTTCCATGTTTTTAGAACCACTCGCCGAAGCGCAACACTATGTTGAAGATTGTGAAGTGTGTTGCCGACCCATTCAGATCGATTATCTCTTTTCTGCAGGGGAATTGGTGGAGTTTCGTGCCGAGTCTTTGGGGCAATAAAAAAGGGTTGAATCAATCAACCCCTCTTTTAAAGCGTTAAAGTTGCTTTTATTTTTGTCGTGCCCGCGTCCAAGCAAAAGCATCAAGGGCAGGGCTGTTTTCTTCGGTGATTTCGATGGAAACATTGACTGATGCGTTGTTTTGTGCTGCCATTTCATTGCTATTAGTGATCGTTAGTCCAGTAATTTTTCCTTTGGACTTATCATCCATAGTGAAAAGGATTTGGTCGGCGCCGTCAATGCGGCCGTTGGCCAAGGAGAATTGTCGTTCGCTATCGGCATTAATCCCGTTGACTTCAATGGCACTGTCAGAGTTTTCGTTCAACTCTACAACGAAGTTGCTTACACTTCCGGCAAAACCTTCGTCAATGTCGATGGCATCATCGCCGCTGGCGTGAACCAAAAGATTTTTGACATGAACATCGCCACCAAAAAACTCAATACCATCGTCTTGGTTGGCAAAGATTTCAATGTTTTGAAGAGTTGTTCCCGCACCTACACCGCAAAGGGTGATGCCATTGGATTCACTTCCTGTTCCGATAAAGATTCCTCCGTGGCGCACAGAAACATACTCCATGACACCGGAGTTGTCTTGTGCGTCTGTCCCGCCGTAGTAGCTAGAGGCGCTGTTGGGGTCGAGGCCAACATAAAAGGTTTCACTTTCTCCCGAGGGAAGTTCGATGGGTGCATTTCCAAGGATGATAATTCCTCCCCACAAGCCCACGTCGGCATCGCTTAGGGCAGAAACAACGTTTTGTTTTGGATCTAAATTGTCGTTGATCGAGGTGAAAATAATGGGTTTTTCGGCAGTTCCTTTGGCCATGATTTTTCCTCCTTTGGCAATCACGAGCATTGAAACGTTGGGAGCTTCTCCGGGGTTTGCTTTGATGATTGTTCCCGGTTCTATGGTCAAAGTCGCACCATTCTCAACGGTTACTTGTTGGTCGATGACATAGGATTTTGACGCCGACCACGTGGTGTCTTCAGTAATTTTCCCAGTGATGAGCACAAGAGAAGATTCTTTGACAGGCTCTTGGCAAGCCACAATAAAAAGGGTCAGTAAGCCCGTCAGTAAATGTTTAATGTATTGGTTGTCTATTTTCATGAGATCATTTGGTTTAAAAAATAGTTATTAAATATACTCTTTTTTTTTGCTTGTAAACCTTTCGTTTTTTGATTCTTAAAATTCATGGCTCATAAATTTGCGTTATCTTCAAAAATAATTCCATGCAAGATGCGTACATCAACATCTCTTTTTTTGCTTTTCTTTTTGGCTTCATTGTTTATTCATGCGCAATCCCCTAGTGCCATTTCGGACATCAAAGCGGTGCTTCATCAGCAAGAGAAAGCATGGAATAGCGGCGATCTTTCCGCCTTTATGGAAGGGTATTGGAAGAGTGATTCATTGGTTTTTGTGGGAAGTAAAGGCCCTACCTATGGGTATACCAACACTTATCGCAATTACCAAAAAGGCTATCCCAATCAAGCAGCGATGGGGAAATTGACCTTTACGCTCATGCACATCAAACAGTGGGATAGCGAGACTGTGCAGGTGATTGGTGGCTTTGAGTTGACCCGAAAAAAAGATGCCCCCAGTGGATTTTTTACGTTGCTTTTTAGACGCTTTGAGGACGGTTGGAAAATTGTGAGTGATCATTCCTCTTCAGGGCAATAATCACAGGGATTTAGCGTTAAAATTACAAAGAAAATTTATTTACTATAAATATTAAAATAACATATCTTTTCAGTTGTTTGTTTCTTTTGAGTTTTGGGCTCTATGCCCAAGATACCGACCGAGACGGGATACTCGACGCCTCGGACAATTGCCCTTCCCAGTACAACCCTTTTCAATTGGACACCGATGGTGACGGTGTTGGTGATGTATGTGACATTGACGATGACGGTGATGGAATCAAGGATACCGATGAAGGGTATAGTACATTTTTTGATGATTTTGAAGGGGTCCCTGTAGGGACTACGATCAGCAGTGGAACGATATCTATTCCCAATTTAGCGGCCATTAAAGAAGCTTTTTGGTCGTTCAATGCGGCCACCCAAGCCGCCAGTCCAATTTCGGCCATAGTAACCAGCACGTTGGATGGGGGCAATGTGAGTCAGATGCTTTATCAGGATGCCAACAGTTTGGTTTCGGAAAACGAGAACATGGGTTCTTATGCCAGTACGCTCTTGGACATGAGTGATGGCAAAGCTTATATAATCCTCAGTGCCGATTTCAAGGCTTCTGGGAGTCCCAGTGTCAACCCCTGTTGTAATGAATTTGGGGCGTTCATGGGCAGGGCAGGGCAAGACCCTGTTTGGTCGGATGATGTTGTGGGCAGCATTGATGGGGTTTTGCTGTATTATTTCAACACGGGGCTGAAACGGCATCCCAACCGCACCTTCAATTATACCGCTATTGCTAGAAATCCGGGATGGTTTCGGCAGCAAACCAGTTTTTACAAATCGAACAATGCGTCCAATACTTGGTCCATGATGGCCAACAACAGCGTTGCGCAATTTACCAGTGGTCGACTGGGAGCACCTGTAACCGATACTCGAATTGATTTGGGGCCAGTGACGGATTATCCATGGTTGAGCAACGCGGCTTTTGGTTTCTCGGTCGATGAATACATGGACAATGTGCGGGTTGAAATTGCCCGCGATAATGATAACGATGGTATTCCCGATCACTTGGATACCGATTCGGACAACGACGGTTTGAGCGATGGGGATGAAATGACCATCGGCACAGACCCCTACACTTTTGAAGACAATGACAGCGACGGTGTGGCCGATCATTTTGATGATGATGACGACAATGATGGGATTCCCGACTTTATTGAGTGCGGGTTTACCGATGGGGGATTGCGCAATGGTGGTTTTGAATTTGGCGTGGGTTGCGACGGGCAATTTTTACAAAAAGATATTGACGGGTGGTCTACCACAGCCTCCGATGAAATGATTGAGATTTGGTGTGATGGGCGTTTTTTACCCGGTGAGGGAACGTATAACGCGCGCGCGGGCAATCGTTTTGCAGAAATCAATGCCAATGAAGATGCGGCTTTGTTTCAAACCATTAACACCACCCCAGGGACCTATATGATTTGGTCTTTTAGTCATTCCGCCCGAACCACACAAACCGAAACGGTCAATGTACGTGCAGGGTTGTCGACGACCACTTCGAGTATTTTGGCCACAGAAACAGCCACCCAATTCACTTGGCAAGATCACTCGGGAATTTATTTGGTTCCTTCTGGGCAAACCACTACAGTTTTCTTTTTCGACGCCATTGCCTCTCCTTCGCCTGGAGCAGGGAATTTACTCGATCGGATTTCTTTCGACCGTCCGTCCAACGCTTGTTCTGGCTCAGACTTGGACGGCGACGGCATCCAAAACAGCTACGATTTGGACAGTGATGGCGATGGCATCTCCGATGCTACGGAAACAGCCACCGATACGGACGGCGACGGCATGTTCAATTTCCTCGATTTTGACTCCGACAACGACACCATCCCCGACAGTGTAGAAACAGCAGCAGATGCCGACGGTGACGGGATGGCCAATTACCTCGATCTCGATGCGGACAACGATTCTCTGCTGGATAGTGTGGAAGGATCGGGAGATGCCGACAGCGATAGCATTGCCAACTTTTTAGATCCCGATAGTGATGGAGACGGGATTTTGGACAGTACCGAAACGGCTTCGGATACCGATGGCGATGGTACTCCCAATTATTTGGATACCGATTCGGATAACGACACCATTCCCGATGCGACCGAAACTGCAACCGACACCGATGGCGATGGCCTGCCCAATTATTTGGATACGGATGCGGATAATGATTCTATTTTAGACAAAACAGAAACCACCACGGATACCGACAGCGACGGCACGCCCAATTATTTGGACACCGATTCCGACAATGATTCCTTGCTCGATGCCACCGAGACAGTGACGGACACCGATAGTGACGGTACACCCAATTATTTGGATACCGACTCCGACAACGATGGTCTTTTGGATGCCACCGAGGGCGGTGCCGACCCGGATGGAGACGGTTTGGGCAACTACATTGATTTGGACAGTGACAATGATACAATCGCTGATTCCATTGAAGGAAGTTCGGATTTTGATAGCGATACAATCCCCAATTTTGTTGATACCGATTCCGACAACGATACCCTGCTAGATGCCACCGAAACCGCCACCGACACTGATGGTGACGGCGATTTTGATTTCCTTGACTTGGACGCAGATAACGATGGTTTTTTGGACAGCGTTGAGTTGGATGTGAATGACGCTGACAGTGATGGGATTGTCGATTATTTGGACCCGGTCGATCCTGGGATTTTGTTTACGCCCAATTTTGTACTGGTCAATGAATCGGGGACAGTTACCGGGAGTATTCAAGTGCGACTGGCTCGCCTACCTACTTCAAATGTAGTGCTGTCGGTTGTGGCGACAGACACCACCGAGGTTATGGTCAGTGTGAGTACGCTCACCTTCACCCCATCCAATTGGAACACGACCCAAACCATTGTTGTGAGCGGTGTAGACGATTCCACACGCGACGGGGATGTCCTCAGTGATGTGGTTATCAGTGTCGTGGATGCCCAATCCGATGATGATTTTGATTCTTTGAGCGACGAAAATATTTCTGTTCGCAATCAAGACGATGATCCCGAAAATTGTTTCAGTCGAGATTTTGACGGTGCCGATGTTATTTTTATTCGTGATGCTTCCAACCCAAGTGCGGGGGTCTATCAGCTGACCCCGAATCAAAATAGCCGAAGAGGAATGGTCTGGTATCAAAACCGTGTGGATTTACGTGTGGAATTTACCATCGACGCGGATGTGAATTTTGGAAACCGTGACGGAAGTGGTGCCGATGGAATCGCTTTTGTGATACAAAACATCAACACCAATCAAGGATCCAGTGGGGGAGGAATGGGTTATCAAGGAATTTCCCCTTCCTATGCCATTGAAATGGATACCTATTACAACAGCACCCCAGACCCGAATAGTGATCATATTGCCTTTGTGCCCAATGGAACCACAGGGACCCGACCACCATCGGGGGATATCAGAAACACCATCAATCTCGAGGATGGGAACTGGCACAATATGGTGATCCAATGGCAACCGGCGACGCAAATACTGAGTTATGTTTTTACCCACGATAACGGGACAGTCTATACCGACACCAAAATGGTGGACCTGATTGGGTCGACCTTGAGTTCCAACATTGCATTTATTGGGTTTACCTCTGCCACGGGGGGGAGTAGAAACCAACACCGTGTGCGTTTTGACAACAACACCTTCTGTATTGCCGATGAAATTTTGACCCCCACCGCCACCAATGAAGTTTCGGGGGTTTCTACCCAAGTCATTTGTGCGACACCCTCACCCACTTTGCGCGACCTGACCCTCTCGGTGAGTCGACCCGATGGGGTGGATCCACGTACAGATGTCAATGGGAATGCATATAATTTGGTGTGGTACACGGCCGCTTCGGGAGGGACTTTCTTACCCGACAGTACGCCTATCGTTGACGGGGCAACGTATTTTGTTGAGGCCGCAAGTTTGTCCGATCCTACAGCCTTGACTTATCGAGAAAGTGAAAACCGATTGGAAGTCATTGTCGATCTCGTTTATGGAACCTATACCTCTACCCATACCGCAGGCTCACTGCTCGAGGGTTCGGAAACCAGTTCTTTTTCCTTGGTGTTGGACGATCAACCCACGGGCAACGTGGTTTATAATTTAACCACCACCGATGCCACACAAATTATTGTCTCCCCAACGACAATCACCTTCACCCCATCGAATTGGAATGTGGTGCAAACAGGTACCATCACCACTGTCGATGACCTCGTCGCCGACGGGGATCAGTATGAGACCTTTAGAATTCAATTGGACGCCGGGGCCTCGGATGATTGTTACTCAACTACGGCCACCAATTACAGCATCAATGTTTTGGACGATGAAGTCGCCGCATTTAGCTTGAGTACCGTTAGTGGTACCTTGAGTGAAGGATCGGCGCAAGTCGCTACCGTAAGTGTAGTGCTTGATGCGGAGCCGTTGACCAATATTATCATCGATATTCAAAGTGGTGATACCACCGAGGCTGTGTTGGGTACGGGCAGTTTGACCTTTACCCCAGGAACGTGGAATGTCCCTCAAACCGTTACAATCACAAGTGTGGATGAGCTTTTGGTGGATGACCTCCAAACCGTTTCCATCACGGCCAGTATAAATTCAGCCTCCGACCCCGCTTTTACAGGCCTTGCCGCGCAGACCGTCACCACAACAGTGGCCGACAATGATATCCCGGGATTTACCCTTTCGGCAGTGGTTGGAAGTTTGACAGAAGCATCGACGCAAACGGCGAGTTTTACCTTGGTATTGGATGCCCAGCCGGTGAGCGATGTGATTATCGATTTGGGGATAAGTCCTTCCGATGAAGTCAGTTCTACCTTGACCAGCTTTACCTTTACTGCTTCGAATTGGAGCAGCACCCAAACCATAGTGCTTTCTTCCATCGATGATTTTTTCATTGACGGCACCCAAAACAGCAGTCTTACTTTTTCTGTCAATCCCAGCTCACATGCTTTATATACCACGGTGGCGAGCCAGACAATCACCGTAGCCAACGCCGATAACGAAGTGGCTGGATTTACGATGAGCGAAATTGTAGGAGGGACACTCACAGAGGCAAGTTCGGGCACGGTGAGTTTTACCATTGTTCTCAATGCACGCCCCGACATTGGTGACTTTGTCATTCTCGATATTAGTAGTTTGGACACGACCGAGTCGGCCATCAGTACCATGAC
>WTJN01000014.1 GCA_011526265.1 Candidatus Arcticimaribacter sp.
TATTTGGGACACTCGTCTTCAATTTTATAAAAAAAATCATAATTCCTACACTAAGTATCTAATTTAAAAACAATCCAATTCTAATTAAATTTGCCGATGAAAACAATTAAGGGGTACTCCGCGTGTAGGTAAACCCACCAACCTGACCTCTTCCCCACGCTGTAATGGTCAGCTCTATGTATACGTCATCATCGATCAAATGAACCACCATTGGAACACCAACGGCGTTCTTGGGTTTTAAATTTGGACAAGCCGAACGAAAAGGCTGAAAGGTCAGATTAGCAATGTCGTCAAATGTCCCTTGTGCCCAAGCTGTTCCTGCAGGACTGGTGTTGCTGTTGGCGACATTTTCAGATCGAACATTAAAAAGTTGCCCCACGCCAGCACGGGTAATCCAAACATTATCGGTAATCCGGTCTTGATTTGCTTCAGCATTGTGGTCGGCACCTGCTGCCATAGAAAAACTAATGGTACTCCCCCGCCACAACGTATAAGAGGACGTTGGAGAATTAGTCGTTGACCCTGCGTTCCCCCCAACGCTAGTGGTGTCCGCTGGGGCTGTTGTTGTCTGAGGTTCGTATCCTTCAGGATTGTCCTCCTTACTACAGTGTGTCATTAATAGGAACATCAAGGCGAGGCCTATAAAGCCGCTTAATCTCTTTTTCATTTTTTCTTTTTTTTATAAAGATAAGAAACAATTACTAAGCCCTGAGTGCATCAAACCAAACAGAAAAGTCCCTGTTGCAATAAAAAAATAAAAAGCTTAATAAGTAAAGGTGCCGTAGGGACTTTGGATGGTGAGTTCTTTTTTTGTGGCTGCTTCAACCCTACCCACAATTTGGGCCTCTACACCAAACGATTGACTGATGGAAATGATTTGCTTGGCCACTGTTTCATCGACATAAAATTCCATGCGGTGCCCCATATTGAAAACTTCATACATTTCCTTCCAAGCGGTACCAGACTGCTCTTGAATCAGCTTGAAAAGCGGAGGAACGGGAAACAATTGATCTTTTATGACGTGTAAATTCTCAACAAAGTGGAGAATCTTGGTTTGGGCGCCGCCACTGCAATGCACCATCCCGTTGATTTGTTTGCGTCCCACTTGTTCAAAAACAGCTTGTACAATTGGCGCATAGGTTCGTGTAGGAGAAAGGACGAGCTTACCGGCGTCAAGTGACGTTGTAGACACCTTGTCCGTAAGAGCCATACTTCCCGTGTAGATGAGTTCTTCCGGCAGATTGGCATCAAAGGTTTCGGGGTATTTATTTTTTAATGACTTATCAAAAACATCGTGGCGCGCCGAAGTGAGCCCATTGCTTCCCATACCGCCGTTATAACTGTCCTCGTATTCTGCTTGACCAAAAGAAGCCAAACCAACGATAACATCGCCCTCGCGAATATTGGCATTATCAATCACGTCCTCTCGGCGCATTCGGGCCACCACTGTAGAATCTACGATGATGGTTTGTACCAAGTCACCCACGTCAGCTGTTTCCCCTCCCGTGCTGTTGATTTGTATCCCATAGGACGACAATTCTTCGATCAATTCCGCGGTACCGTTGATGATAGCGGCCAAAACTTCACCGGGGATTCGGTGCTTGTTTCGGCCTATGGTCGAAGACAGCAAAATATTTTGGGTCGCTCCTACACACAGAAGATCGTCAATGTTCATGATCAGTGCGTCCTGTGCAATTCCTTTCCACACCGATAAATCACCGGTTTCCTTCCAATAGGCATAGGCTAAGGAGGATTTTGTTCCTGCTCCATCGGCATGCATGACGATACAATGATCGTTGCTCCCCGTCAAGGTATCGGGAACAATCTTACAAAATGCTTTGGGATACAAGCCTTTGTCGATCTTTTTGATGGCATTATGGACATCTTCCTTTTGGGCTGATACCCCGCGTTTTTTGTAGCGATCGTTGGAGGTTTGTTGCATGGAAAAAATTTATTACAAAAGTAGTAAAGTTATCAGCCTTGAAAAAACAAAAGCGGTGGACTAATGGGCAAAAAGCAATTCACGATACTTGGCCAATGGCCAGAGCGAATTATCGACCAGCAACTCAAGTTTATCACAGTGGTAACGGATTTCCTCAAAATAAGGTTTCACCTTTTGCCCATAGGCCAAAGACTTTTTGTAATCATCTTCAATGGTGTTCGCCTTTTTTCGGGCTTCAATCATCGCGTTTACCCCAGAGTTAATCTCAGCAATGTGAGCCGAAACACGCTCAATGAGTTGCATCTGCTCACTGGCAAATGAAACATAATTTTCTCCATAAATCTCTTTCAGACCTTTTACATTCTCGATCAAGGTATTGAGGTATTTAATGGCTGTTGGGATAATATGGTTGCGGGAAATATCGCCCAGTGTACGTCCTTCGATTTGCAGCGTAAGCGTATATTGACTTAATTCTACCTTTAGCCTTGCTTCCAATTCGCGTGCATTGAGGACGTTCTGCTGCTCAAACAAGGTGATGTTTTTTGGATCGCGGTAGGCCAAGAGCGCATCGGGTGTAGACCCTATTTGATAAAGTTTTCTTTTTTTGGCTTCTTTTTCCCATGCCGAACTATAGCCGTCCCCTTCAAAAAGAATGGGACCAATGGTCTTGATTAAGTCGCGTAACTCATTAAAAATAGCGTCATCTTTCTTCATTTTACCATCTTTCTCCAATCGCTTTTCAACACCATTGCGAAAATGGTTCAACTGACTGGCAACAATTGTATTGAGGATGGTCATTGGCTTGGCACAATTGGCCTTTGATCCCACGGCTCTAAATTCGAATTTATTGCCGGTAAATGCAAAGGGAGAAGTGCGGTTACGATCGGTATTGTCCAGTAAAATTTCGGGGATCTTCCCGACAACATTCAGTTTCAAATCTGTTTTTTCTTCGGGTGAAAGTTTACCTTCAGACACCTGCTCAAGATCATTCAATACCTTGGTTAATTGTTCACCAATGAACACTGAAATAATCGTTGGCGGGGCCTCGTTGGCACCAAGGCGAAGATCATTACTAGCACTCATCATGGCAGCACAGAGTAAATCTTGGTGTTGATAAACAGCGGCAATGGTATTTACAAAAAACGTGAGGAATTGAAGATTGCTCATGGGTGTTTTTCCCGGACTCAACAAATTGGTTCCCGTATTGGTTTGAAGCGACCAATTGTTATGTTTTCCCGAACCATTGATATGCGCAAACGGCTTCTCATGAAAAAGTACTTCCAATTGATGTTGTTCAGCAATCCGCTTCATGAGGTCGATCACCAAAGCGTTGTGATCTACCGATAAATTGCTTTCCTCAAACAAGGGGGCGATTTCAAACTGTGAAGGGGCCACCTCGTTGTGGCGTGTTTTGACGGGAATACCGAGCCACAAACAACGCTCTTCCACTTCATTCAGAAAGGCCAACATCCGCGAAGGTATAGCCCCAAAGTAATGATCGTCCAACTGTTGCCCTTTGGAAGATCCGTGCCCCAAAAGCGTGCGGCCGGTCATGATCAAGTCTGGTCGGCTGGTCATGAGTAATTTATCAACCAAAAAGAACTCTTGCTCCCACCCTAGCGTTGGAAAAACTTTTGAGACGTTTTTATCAAAAAATTTACAGAGTTCAGTCGCTGCATTATCGATAGCACTGATAGAACGCAAAAGTGGTGTTTTATAGTCAAGGGCCTCTCCTGTATAGGACACAAAAACAGTGGGGATACACAGGGTGGCACCAAACAAAAAAGCAGGAGAAGTGGGATCCCATGCGGTATACCCCCTCGCTTCGAATGTATTGCGAATACCCCCGCTTGGGAAACTAGAGGCATCGGGCTCTTGCTGCACCAACTCGGCTCCATCCAAGGCAACTATGGCTTTACCCTCTTTAGAAAAATTGAGAAAGGATTCATGTTTTTCAGCGGTGGTGCCTGTTAAGGGCTGAAACCAGTGGGTATAGTGTGTGGCGTCATGTTCTAGCGCCCAAATTTTCATGGCTTGCGCGATTTGCTCCGCCAGCGGTCGACGAATGTTTTCGCCCTTGTTGATTGCCTTTCGCATCTCGTCAAAGGCAGTAGGGCTAAGATAATGACGAAGTTTGTCCTCATTGAGAACGTGTTTGGCAAATGATTGATGCTGTTTGGTGGACGCCTGTACTTTTTTGGGCACCCTTAAAGACATTTGTCGTAAAGCCTCGAATCGTAGATTTTCCATGAGTAAGCAGGTTTATTGAACAAATATAAATTTAATTTTCATAGCGCTAATCATTGAAATATTTAGGATAAATCAATTTTTACCCCCAAAATAATAAGGTATTAACAAAAATAAATTTATTGTTGAAATTTTAGCCCCCTCAAAATAGGGAGGATAAAGTCAAAATTTTACTTTTGTCGCATTACGATAAAATAAGAAACTATGAGCAAATCTAAACTAGAGTACATTTGGTTGGATGGGTACACTCCCACAGCCAATCTACGAAGCAAAACAAAAATCGTTGAAGATTTTGGCGGAAAATTGGAGGACTGTCCAATGTGGTCTTTCGACGGGTCATCCACGCAGCAAGCGGAAGGCGGATCTTCTGACTGTTTGTTAAAACCAGTTGCCATCTATCCCGATCCAGAACGCAACAACGGATTTTTGGTGATGACCGAGGTTTTGAACGCCGACGGAACTCCTCATGTATCCAATGGTCGTGCAACAATCGATGATGATGACAACGACTTTTGGTTTGGATTTGAACAAGAATATTTCTTGTGGGATCCTGAAACCAACCTTCCCCTAGGATTTCCAAGAGACCAAACGCCACAGGGACAATTTTACTGTTCTGCTGGAGCCAAAAACGCTTTCGGTCGTGAAATGGTTGAAGAACACTTAGACATCTGTCTAGAAGCTGGAATCAATGTAGAAGGAATCAATGCGGAAGTTGCAGCTGGCCAGTGGGAATACCAATGCTTTGCCAAAGGTGCCAAGCAAGCTGGTGATGAAATGTGGGTATCGCGTTATTTGCTCGAGCGATTGGGTGAAAAATATGGCTTGGCCATCAACTGGCATCCAAAACCACTCGGAGCTACCGATTGGAATGGTTCTGGTATGCACGCCAACTTCTCGAATGAAACATTGCGTACATGTGGATCGAAAGAAACCTACGAAGCAATTTGTGAAGCCTTCCGCCCAGTGGTAGAAGAACACATTGCCGTGTATGGTGCTGATAACGATCAACGATTGACTGGTGATCACGAAACACAATCCATTACTGAATTCAGCTATGGTGTTTCTGACCGCGGAGCTTCAATCCGTATTCCGATCATGACTGTTGAAAAAGGATGGAAAGGATGGTTGGAAGACCGTCGCCCTGCTTCTAACGGTGATCCATACAAAATTGCAGCACGTATTGTGAAAACAGTCAAATCTGCAAAAGTATAATCACCCCGATTGGATAATCAAAAGCACCTTGATACCAAGGTGCTTTTTTTTTGATTTTAGGAGATATGAATCTTATAAAAAGGAAAAATCCTTTATATTTGCAGGCACAAACAGGCCTCGTAGCATAACTGAATAGTGCACTTGATTACGGCTCAAGAGGTTGCAGG
>WTJN01000059.1 GCA_011526265.1 Candidatus Arcticimaribacter sp.
ATCGTATCTGCATCGATAGACTCAATCACCGCTTCTTGTTTGACGTTGCAAAAGAGCGCCAATTTTCTTCGGATGTCGTCCGAAATACTGTGCTCGGTTCTACACACCAACACATTGGCTTTTACACCACTTTCCATCAAGGTTTTAACAGAGTGCTGGGTGGGTTTTGTTTTCAACTCCCCTGCCGCAGAAAGGAAAGGTATCAACGTCAAATGGATGACCATGGCGTTTTCTTCCCCCAATTCCCACACCAATTGTCGTACGGATTCAATGTAGGGCAAAGACTCAATGTCGCCCACGGTTCCACCAATTTCGGTGATGATAATATCATATTCACCACACTCCCCCAACAACATCATTCGGTGTTTTATCTCGTTGGTAATGTGTGGAATAACCTGTACTGTTTTTCCTAAAAATTCCCCGCGGCGTTCTTTTTCAATCACCGATTGATAAACCCTTCCTGTGGTTACATTGTTGGCTTGCGAGGTACGCACGTTGAGAAAACGCTCATAATGCCCGAGGTCGAGGTCGGTTTCGGCGCCATCGTCGGTGACGAAACATTCACCGTGCTCGTAGGGATTCAATGTGCCGGGGTCTACATTCAAATACGGATCGAACTTTTGAATGGTCACACTGTAGTTCTGCGCCTGAAGTAATTTTGCCAATGAAGCTGCAATGATGCCTTTCCCAAGCGAAGAGCTCACGCCTCCGGTTACAAAGATGTATTTTGTTTGTGCCATTCCGGTTATTGAAGTCTTGTTTTACCGGGCTTAAAATTACAAAAACTATTTGGGCCCACCGAGGTTCGCTTCTATTTCTTGATTTCTTTTACGGTGTAGCCATCGTGCTGCAACAAATAGTGACCCACATTTTCAAATCCTTGTCCGTTTTGGGAAGGAAGATAATGGAAGCGTCCTTCGAGATAATCCGTTGGCCCAAGCGAGGGCAGATAGATGTTTTGGCGGTAGGCCAAACGGAGAATCAAATCCAACGTCACGTCATACGCACGCAATGCATCTTTGGAAGGATAATCACCCCATTGTTTTTGATAGCTTTCTTTAAACTGTTTTAATGCCGTATTGTCTTTGGGGTGCTTTCTCCCCAAATAGGTAAAGCGAATGGCACCCAAATGTTTCTTCGAAATATTTTCGTTGTCATAAATGGGCAGACGCAAACTGGTCAACAGTTGCACCTCTTTTTCTTTGGCCGCTTGCGCATTGAGCAATGAAGTCACATTGGCAACAAGATTCAAGTCTTGCGATTCAAACACCACCTTGTTGGGAAGAGAATCGGTCAGCAACGAATCGATAAGGTCGGGAACAACGAAACCTCCCAACTCGGGGCGTACACGATGCGCAAAAGGATAGCGATGCGCTAGCGTATCGCCCAACGCATGATTCAGCGTATCGGCGATGATGACCACATTTTGTGTCGTATCGATCTGCTGATCAATGTAACGGAGCATTTTCATGCGGATTTTATTCAAATCAGTCACCGATTGATAGACGTTGGCTTGCATTTTCACTGCCTTGGATGACAAGGGCGCCACCATGGGGATGCGATTTAGATCGGGCAAAATGGCGGCCATATTAAAGTTGGAAGGAATGAGCGGCCCTACAATGGCTTGGGTGTTGGACCAGTCATGGCGTTCAGCTTTGGCACGAATACTGTCTTTGCGGTTATGTGAATCAAAAACGGTCAACGCTGTGGTAATCCCCAGAGAGTCTGCCCGACCGATTGCTATCATCATACCCATGTAAAAATCCAAGGCGATGGTGTGTAGATTCCGTTTGCTCAACTTTTTCTGTGTCTGCTCTACGGAATCCAATTCTATTGCGTCGGATTTGAACGGTAAAAAAACCGCCAAACTTACTTTGGGGGCTTGAAAAACGGAATCCTCGAGTTGGGTGCGCTCGATCAACAAGTCATTTTCTACGGCCAATTCTCCCGTGTTTTGAGGAGGAACCTTAAGAATCATTCCTGCCTGCAAACCGGAGGTGGTGAGTGTGGGATTTAATGCTACCAAGTCGGCTTGGGTGAGCCCAAGTTTTTTCTATAAACGATAAAACCCTTCTTTGGGCTTTACTTTGTAGTAATTGAACGCTGCCTCGAGCGTTTGGGTCTCACTGGGCAATCTTTTTGGAACAACAATTTCCTGTCCCACCTTGAGGCCGTCGCTAATTTGAGGGTTTAATTGTTCCAATTCATCGATGGTGATCCCGTAGCGATAGGCCAAGCGCCATTTGGTTTCTTTGGGTTGCACCAAATACTTTTCCAATCCCTCCTTTAACGGCACAGCCTTTGGCTCCTCAACGACGGGATAGACCGGAATTTTCAGTTGCATTTTCTTTTTCAATCCTATTTTTTTCACCAAGGGATTGAATTCTAGAATCTGATCGACCGTAACGCCATAGGTGCGCGAAAGGCCATAAAGGGTCTCTTTTTTGTTGACCTTGTGATTGACAAATCGCTCGGGTTGTGCTTGAGCACTCAACCACTGGATGTGCAAAAAGAAAATCAGCAAGAGAATAAAGTGTTTCATTGCTTTAAAGATAACTATTCCCACTCAATCGTTGCAGGCGGTTTTGAGCTGATGTCGTACACGACCCGATTCACGCCTTTGACCCGATTGATGATATCGTTCGATACTTTTTGAAGAAAAGCATAGGGGAGATCTACCCAGTCGGCGGTCATCCCATCGGTGGAAGTCACTGCTCTTAGCACAACACATTTTTCATAGGTGCGTTCGTCGCCCATTACCCCAACGCTATTGACCGGCAATAAGATTGCTCCAGCTTGCCAGACTTTGTCGTAAAATCCTGCACTTTTGAGCTCGTTGATGAAAATGGCGTCGACGTCCTGAAGCATCGCTACTTTTTCGGGCGTGATGTCGCCCAAAATCCGAATGGCCAGACCAGGACCGGGGAATGGGTGACGACCAATGAGGTTTTTATCAATCCCCAGACTCGCTCCTACTCTTCGCACTTCATCTTTAAACAACATGCGCAATGGCTCAACGATTTTGAGTTTCATATAGTCCGGTAATCCACCTACATTGTGGTGTGATTTAATGGTGGCCGACGGACCATTGACGGAGATCGACTCGATGACGTCGGGATATATGGTTCCCTGTGCAAGCCAGCTTGCGCCGTCAATTTGTTTGGCTTCATCATCGAACACATCGATAAAGGTATTCCCGATGATTTTGCGTTTTTGCTCGGGATCTGAAATCCCCGACAATTTGGACAGAAAACGCGCACTAGCATCAACGCCCTTGACATTGAGCCCCATCCCCTGATACTGTTCCAAAACGCTGCTAAATTCATCTTTTCGCAACAAACCATTATTGACAAAAATACAGGTCAATTGATCGCCTATGGCTTGATGAAGCAATACCGCAGCGACCGTAGAATCTACGCCTCCTGAAAGGCCTAGGATCACTTTTTCATCCCCCACAGTCGTCCGAATGTGGTCGAGGGTCATTTGCACAAAAGAGTCGGGCGTCCAACCCTGTGCCACCCCAGCAATGTTCACCAAGAAATTTTCAAGGAGTTGTTTTCCATCCGTCGAATGATAGACTTCGGGGTGAAACTGAAGCGCAAAAGTGTGCTCACCTTCTATACAATATGCGGCATTTTCAACATCTTTGGTGCTGGCCAAACAGCGCCCGTTGGTAGGGAGTTTTTTGATGGTGTCGCTGTGACTCATCCAGACTTGGCTGCCTACCGCAATCCCCTCGAAGAGCGGGTGGCTATCGACCTTGCTCAGATTGGCCCGACCGTACTCGCGGGTACTGGAGGGTTGAACATCACCGCCCGAAAAGTGCGCCAAATATTGTGCACCATAACAAACCGCCAACAAAGGTTTTTGTCCTCTAATCGCACTCAAATCGGGATGCGGGGCGTCTTCCGACCGCACCGAAAATGGAGAGCCCGATAAAATGACCGCTTTAAAAATGGTTAAATCTTTGGGAGGGTTGTTGTAAGGGTGAATTTCGCAATAAATAAAGAGCTCGCGAACACGACGAGCAATCAATTGGGTATATTGCGATCCAAAGTCAAGGATTAATACTTTTTCTTCCATGCGCAAAAATACCAATTTTCACGGGCAGTGAACACGGATAAGGGAATGAATTTCTCACGAATCCGGCAAGGTTATCCACAAGAACGATTGGTCGAGTGGATCGAGTTGTGCTTTCAGGGTATGGAGAAGTGGTGCCCCCTCGCGGAGATAAAAACTGAAAAAGTTTTGGTGCCTTTCTTGCAAACTCTGCTGGGGAAAAAGCTGTTCATGCACTCGAGACAATCGTTCGACATGATCGACAAGTTTTTTCTTTTGCGCCTGCAGCAGTCTTTTTTCCAATGCATCGATGCCCTTAAATTGTTTCTTCTCTTGCGCCCGCACAGTGCCCAAAAAAGAAGCATCGGTTTCTTGAACAAGTTCGTGCAGTTGAGCAAATTGTTTTTCTAAAATGACTTTAAAGGGCGATAAGTCGAGGTCAATGTTGCTGACCGCTCTGATTTTTTTATTGATTAGGCTCGTTCGATTTAAAAACAAATCAGTAGGCTGGAGATGTAATTTTTCCAATTTCCGCTCTGTTTTGGCAGGCACTAAAATGGCCGAATTACGCAACAACAAATAAGGAAAAGGAACCGCAACTTTTTCAAAATAGTCTTTGAGTTGTAACCAATAGGCCAACTCTCCTCCGCCACCAATGTAGCACAAGTTGGGAAGGATAACTTCTTGATAGACAGGACGCAGCAATACATTGGGGGAAAAGCGTTCGGGGAACTGTTGCAATTCCGTCATAATTTCTTCCAAGGAAAATTGAATCTTGCCTTCCACCGTCTGGAAGCCATCAGGGGTCGGCATTAGACGGTCCCGCCGCCCACTTGCATCGAAATAAAACAAGTTCACCTCACGGGGATTGACCTGTGGGCTATAGGCAGAGGAATATTGTTCTTTTATGTTTAAAATGGTCTGAAGAACGGAGTGGTAGGAAAGCTGGTTGAGAAATTCTTTTTCCATCACTGGAACAAACAACTGTTTCAACTCCCTATGGTCGGCATCGATGATGACCAACCCCTCCGCACCAAAAAGTTGATGCACTAGTTTTCGGGTGGCTTCAGCCAAGGTTACCGACGAACGATAGCTTTTTTTTAACCACTCGCGGATTTGATCGGCCGCTTGACTGTTGCCAAGAAAGGCTTCAAAATGATCGAGCACAGGTTGAAGAGACTCCAGCTGCATCCGCCCAACAGGACCGCCAACCGCCGGCGAAGACCATTTTATTTTTTTGTCTTCAAAACGGAACGACGATATTTCTTCGAAATCGTGGTCTTCGGTGGCCATCCAATACACAGGAACAAAATGCTTGTTGGGGTATTTTGCTTTCAACTGTTGACAGAGTGCAATCGTAGAGACGATTTTGTAGATGAAGTATAGGGGACCCGTACACAAGTTGAGTTGATGCCCTGTCGTGATGGTGAACGTATTCTCCTTGGCAAGAAGAGCGATATTTTCTTCCACCTCGGCCGAGA
>WTJN01000111.1 GCA_011526265.1 Candidatus Arcticimaribacter sp.
GAAACAATCGAAAAGGAAGCCCAAACAAGCGCACCAGCCATCTTGCTTTGCGGTGTGCTTTGTGCTTGATCTTTACGCGCATAAAGCGAGGGTCTTTTGAATTGTATTGTATGGGTTTTGATAAGTCGATGATTTTCATGTTCTAATATTTTTTGCTCCAAATATCGTAATTGAATACATACTCAATATTGCTATTCATTTGATAGATGATCTTTTTCAATGTTGTTTGCTTTTGAAGACTTGATGAAGGAACGGGTGTTTTTTGAACGCTTGATACCCTCTGTCAAAACCACCAGCCAAGACGTTGTGATCAAAAGAAAAAAGATTGGACAGGTAGGCCGCATCCGATTGAGGCATGTAGTAGTAGTGAACTTGAACGTTCCCTTCAATCTTTGCCAAGAGTTGTGCAATTTGGCTGCTTTGCATTTCATTGGAAGTAATCATGGTATGAAGTAACTGCATAGAGATATTGCTTAGTGTGAGTTTTTTTTTCATGGCGAGCGGTTTTTCTGGATAAAGACAAATGACATCAATATGCCGTACACCCCTTTGAAAAGCATGATCGACGGGTGTATTGTCCACCAGCCCGCCATCGACCCAGATTTGACCTTCTTTTTCAAGGGGTTTCATAATGACCGGGACGGTGGAAGAAGCCCATATCCAATCCAGCATGTCCGAATAACTTTCGTTTTCCGAACATTTTACTACTTCTCTTTGTTGCCCAAAGTTGGTCGTAATGCAAAACAATTCGGTTTTCAACGACTTTAGCGCTTGATATTCTTTTTCGCTAATCATTTGCTCGAGCAATAGTCTCAGTTTTTTTGTTTCTCCGAGTGAGTTGCGTCCAATTAGCCCTCGCCAAATGTTTTTAAAAAACTTGAAATTACCTTTTTTTGTAAGGGGATTGACATTGTATACATCTCTATTGGTAATGTGCTGAAACAACGTTTCCAGCTGATCAAACTTTTTCAATGCAATAGGCCCCATAATGAGCGCCCCAGCGCTAGTACCACCATACAATCTGTAGTCACGCCCCGATTCGTACATGGCCTTTGCAAACCCCGCACCCCAGGCTGCTCGGGCACCACCGCCAGAAATGATCAAGGCACGTTCATTCGTTGTTTGTGCAACACGCATATGGAAAAATAAAATAAAGCAAACCACAGTGTAGATTAATTTTTTCATTGAGAGATAAATAAGAAATGGTTGCTCACAATGTAATAAAAATTTGTGTAAAGTTCATTGCGAAAATTTCAATCGTTAATCTGCTTATTGTAACTTGCAGTTATGAGCACAACCAACGATTTAGGGCATTTGCGCAAGTCTTATGAAAAAGGCGCTTTGTCCGATGCTTTAAAAACTGAATCTCCCCTTGATTTATTTGAGCAATGGTTTGCAGAAGCGGAGGCTCACCCGGCTATCGAAGAGGCCAACGCCATGTCTATCGTTACCCTCGGGGAGGATCAATTTCCCAAAGCACGGGTGGTGTTGTTGAAGCAGTTTAGTGCGGAAGGATTTGTTTTCTATACCAACTACAAAAGCGAAAAGGGACGTGCCATACTCGCCTATCCCAAGGTGGGGGTCAGTTTTTTTTGGCCAGCTTTGGAGCGTCAAGTCATTGTAAAAGGCGTAGCCGAAAAAGTAGCTCCATCGGTTTCCGATGCTTACTTTTCCTCCCGTCCATTGGGCAGTCAACTGGGCGCAATGGCCTCTATGCAGAGTGAAGTGATCCCTTCGCGTGAAGCCTTGGAAGCGCAATTGGCCGCCTTAGAAGAAAAGTATACTCATCAAGCGCCACAACGTCCCGATCACTGGGGAGGGTTATTGGTGCGTCCACAAACCATAGAATTTTGGCAGGGGCGTCCAAATCGTTTGCACGACCGTTTGCAGTTTCAGTTGGGGGAAGACGACCGCTGGACGGCCCAGCGCTTGTCGCCATAAGCACCAAAAGCGGTAAACGTTTTGTTCTGCTCGGTCTAAAAAACAATATTTTCGCATGAAAGAAATCCTTTTTTTACGCCATGCCAAATCCTCTTGGGAGTATGCTGTCTCCGATCGCGACCGACCTTTGCAGCCAAAGGGGATCCATGCCATTAAAGCCGTAGCGAAACATTGGAAAGAGAAATTTAGTACTTACGAAGTGATACTTAGCAGTCCTGCGAACCGTGCCTTGTACACTGCCACCTTGTTGGCGCACGAAATAGGCCATTCGTTTTCGCAGTTTTTCCTCAAGGAAGGGCTCTATAGTTTTAGCGCACCCGACATTATTCATCAAGTCAAACAACTGCCGTTCCAATACGATAAAGTGATTGTGGTGGGGCATAACCCCGCCTTGAGCGCTGCAGCAGATTATTTTTGTGTTAAGCCTATGCCTGTGTTAAAAACGGCTGATTGGATTTCAATTACCTTTGCAGTCAGCGACTGGAAAGGCATTACGTATGGGGAAGCCGAATATGGTTCAAAAAAAGAAGCATTGCTCAACCAATGAAAGATAACCGATACATTAACCGTGAATTAAGCTGGCTCGACTTCAACGCAAGGGTTTTGCAAGAAGCCGCTGACCCTAATGTTCCCCTGATTGAGCGTTTTCGTTTTATGGGCATTTTCTCCAACAACCTCGACGAATTTTTCAAGGTGCGTTATGCCACAGTCAAACGCATTGCGCAGTCCGAAAAATCGGGAAAAAGAGCCTTGGGAGGGGTCAAAGCTACCGAACTATTGGCCGCCATAACCGAAAGGGTTATTGAACTGCAGCAGGAAAGCGCCAAAGTATTGGAGGAAATCGAAGGGGAGTTGGTGCGTGAAAACATCCATTTTTTACGAGAAAATGAAGTCACTGCACCGCAAGCAGAATTTTTGACCCATTACTTCCTCCAGCAGGTGAGCCCGGCTTTGGTTACGGTGATTTTGAAAGAAGAGGAACAAGATTTTTCCGACAACCAGGCTTTTTTGGCCATTAAAATGCTGTTAAAGAAAAAGGATGAATCTGGGCAAAACAAGCGCATGTACGCCTTTATCGAAATGCCCAAGTCGGTCAACCGCTTTGTGGTCTTACCCTCCAACGGAGACAAACAGTATATCATGATGTTGGACGATTTGATTCGATATCATTTTCATCTCATCTTTAGCATGTTTAGTTATGAAAAGATCGAGGGGCATATGGTGAAAATTACTCGCGATGCCGAGCTGGACATCGAAGAAGACGTAGGGAAAAGCTATGTGGAAAAAATCATCGACAGTGTAAATGACCGTTTGGTGGGAGATCCCGTGCGTTTGGTCTATGACAAAACCATCGAGGAAGAAACCTTGGCGGTAGTCATGCGCAAATTGGGGGTTTCTTCTAGCGATAGCTTGATCCCCGGAGGCCGCTACCATCACCGTCGCGATTATATGAAATTCCCCAGCATCAATCGCAAAGACTTGCTCTACGATGCCTTTCCTCCCTTGCCTTTGCACGATCTTTCCTTAGAGCAAAATATATTGGAGGCCGTCGCTGCGAAGGACTATATGATCTATACGCCTTATCAAAATTTCGCTTATGTGATCAAATTTTTGCGGGAGGCTGCCCTGGACCCACAAGTGAAAACCATAAAGATCACCCTTTATCGGGTCGCGGAAATTTCGCAGGTAGCCAGTTCGCTTATCAATGCTGCCAAAAACGGAAAAAAGGTATTGGTGCAAATCGAGCTGCAAGCCCGTTTTGACGAAGAAAACAATATTCAAGTCGCCGAATTACTCGAAAAAGCAGGGGTGCAGCTCATTTTTGGGGTGCCGGGCTTAAAGGTGCATACCAAGATTTGTGTGGTAGAACGCAGTGAAGGGAAAAAATTAAAGCGATACGGTTTCATTAGCACCGGGAACTTTAACGAGTCTACAGCCCGTATTTATACCGACTACACCTTGTTTACTTCCCACCAAAAGATTTTGAAAGACGTTTTAAAGGTTTTTAACTTTTTAGAAGTCAACTATAAGATCAAAAAGTACAAGCATCTTATCGTCTCTCCACACTATACTTTTGCTGCTTTAATCCGCTTGATTGATAACGAAATAGAAAATAAGAAAGCAGGGAAGGTCGCCCGCATTCGCTTAAAGCTCAATAATATTACGAACTATAAAATCATCGATAAGCTGTACGACGCAAGTCGTGCTGGTGTGCAAATTGATATGATTGTTCGCGGGGTATGTTGTTTGATCCCTGGGGTGGAGGGAATGAGTGAAAACATTCGGGTGATTTCGGTCATCGATAAATTTTTAGAACATCCAAGGCTATATATTTTTGAAAATGCCGGCGACACTAAAGTGTATATTTCATCGGCCGATTTGATGACACGTAACATCCATAATCGTGTCGAAGTGGCCTGTCCCATTTTGGATCAAACATTGAAACAAGAAGTGTTGGAAACCTTTACCATCAGTTGGAAAGACAATGTCAAAGCCCGAAAGGTGAACACAGAGGTTCAAAATGCTTTTGTTGAAAACGATCAACAGCCCATTCGTTCCCAATGGGAAACCTATGCCTATTACAAAGCCAAACTGAAGCATGAAAATTGAACGTTATGCCGCCATAGATATCGGCTCGAATGCTGTGCGCATATTGATTTCCAATGTTGTGACTGCCCCGGACATATCGCCAAAGTTTATGAAAAGTTCATTGGTCCGCGTTCCCATTCGGTTGGGAGAGGATTCCTTTACTATTGGAGAAAT
The DNA here is from genome assembly GCA_011526265.1 of Candidatus Arcticimaribacter sp. Taxonomy (GTDB): domain Bacteria; phylum Bacteroidota; class Bacteroidia; order Flavobacteriales; family Flavobacteriaceae; genus Arcticimaribacter. The sequence goes on from WTJN01000111.1 coordinate 4,705, forward strand.
CTCGCCGCAGAACTTGAAAAGAATGGTCAAGGCAATGAAGGCCTTTAAGTTGATCATGAAGGTCAATAATGTGAAGCATTATATGGCTTGTGCTACTTCGGCCTTACGAGAAGCCACGAATGCGGCACAGGTGGTCGATACTGTGCAGAAAAAAACAGGGGTGAAAATCCAAATCATCGATGGTAAACGCGAAGCAGAGATGATCTCGACGTCCAATCAGTTTGCCTCCATAAAGAAAAATCGCACCTTTTTGTTCATCGATGTAGGGGGAGGGAGCACCGAGTTCTCTATCCTTGAAAACGGAGAGCGTTTGGCGTCCAAATCATTCAAAGTGGGGACAGTACGCATGTTGAATAACTTGGTAAGTCCACGCGTTTGGGAGGAAATAAAATTATGGATTGACGCGCATACAAAGGCCTACCCCAAATTGGCTTTGCTCGGATCTGGGGGGAATATAAACAAGTTATTTAAGATCGCAGGCATCAAAGAAGGACGCCCTTTGACTGCGATAAAATTGAACACTTTGTACAGCCATTTGAGTGGACTCACCTATGAGGAACGTATTTTAAAATACGAGCTGAATCCAGATCGTTCGGACGTGATTATTCCCGCGTCACAAATCTTTCTAAAAGCATTGCACTGGAGTGGGGCGAGTGAAATTTATGTGCCTAAAATTGGGCTTTCGGATGGAATGATAAAGGTCTTGTATCGGGAAAACAATTAGCCGTGCATGGTTTCTTTTTTCCCAAGATCTTTCATCAACTCCGCCTCGAATTCCAGAAGTGCTTCCCATTTTTGATCCACTTCTGCACGGTTCTTTCCATACTGTCGTGCAAAACGTAAAAAAGTGGTGTAATGGTTGGCCTCAGAAATCATGAGTTTTCGATAAAATCGGGCCAGCTTTTGATCTTCTAGTTCCTCACTCAACAAGCGAAAGCGTTCACAGCTTCTCGCTTCGATCAACGCGGCATAGAGGAGCTTGTGTACCAGATGGTCTTCACGACTTCCTCCTTTCTTGAAAAAGGTCATTAATCGCACCACATATTCGTCTTTTCGTTCGCGCCCTAGGGTCAGTCCTCGTTCAATAATGAGCTCGTGAACCATTTTAAAGTGGCTCATTTCTTCTTGCACCAAGGCAATCATTTCGGTCACGAGTTCTGTTTTTTCTGGGAACCCTATGATAAGGGATATCGCCGAGCTTGCTGCTTTTTGTTCGCAATAGGCGTGATCCGTTAAAATTTCTTCAATGTTTTTTGATACGATATCCACCCATCGCGGGTCTGTGGGTAATTTTAGTCCAAGCATGCTCATAGATCTAAGTCTAGGGTTTTCTTTAAATGATCGATTTCAGGATTGATTTCTCTCAATCGGTTGTATTTTTCTTCTGGGGTGTACACAAAGTTTTTTTGCTCGCTTTCAACGACTTCGACATGGATGACAACAGCAAAATTTTGAAGGGCCTTGCGTAGATAGGGTAAAAAGTAGACAAATTCTCGTTCAATTTCAACCTTGTTGAGCGATGACGGTACTTGATAAAGCACGGTGTTTTTGTTGGTGAGTTGTGGAGTGTCAAGCTGAAAAAGGGAGGCGATGTTATTCTCGTTGGCATCTACTTTTTGTTGGTGATAGGCTTGCCAATGTTGGTTCAGGGTGTTCTGGTCAAAAGGCTGTTCGGGCAGATCTTCTTCAACAGTTTCTTTTTGTTGCTGTTGTTCCCATTGTTTTTTTCGTGTGATGCTTGCCAAGGAAAAGGAGGAAACACTAGAACTGGATGTAGCTTCCTTTTGTTTGTTGGGTAGGGTTGGGGGAGTAGATGGCGGTTCTGGAACAGAAGAAGTGCTTACTGAGTGGGACGGCTCAGTTGGCTTGGTAGTTTGATCACCCGTATCAGGAACAGAAGTAGTCTCCGTTGGAGGACTTTTTTCTTCTTTCACTCTTGTGGGGGTAGTTTTCTGAAGGAAATAGGTCGTGGGTATTAACTCACCTTTTTTTTTTCTCCACTGAAGTGGAGGGAGGCCAACTGCATCAAGCAGAGTTCTACATGGAGTCGTTTGTTTTGCGCATTCCTGAAATTCAATTCACATTGGGTGCCCAATTCGAGGGCGTCACTCAACCATTCGACGGACAACGTTTCTGATTGTTGTGCGATGTGGGACTGTGTTTTTTCGCTCATTTCCAGTAAAGCGACTGTACGTGGGTCTTTGCACAGATAGAGGTTACGAAGATGCGTTGTCAAGCCAGCGAGGAAATCTTCTCCATCAAAGCCACGACTTACAATGGCATCATATTTCAAAAGGATTTCCGGAATGGAATGTGCAACACAAAGTTGTACAAAATCGATATAGGTACTGTGATCGAGCACATTGAGGTTTTCTGCAACGGCGCTCAAGGTCAAGTTGTTTTGACAAAAACTACACATTCGATCAAAAATAGACAGTGCGTCCCGCATGGCGCCGTCTGCCTTTTGTCCAATGAGATAAAGTGCCTCTTCTTCGTAAGCAATTTGGTTTTTGTCGGCGATTTCACTCAAGTATCCTTGCACATCTTCGGGAGTGATTCGCTTAAAATCAAAAATTTGACAACGGGATAAAATCGTAGGGATGATCTTATTTTTTTCTGTGGTGGCCAAAATGAAAATGGCGTGTTTTGGCGGCTCTTCAAGGGTTTTGAGAAAGGCATTGAAGGCCGAGACCGAGAGCATATGCACCTCATCAATGATATACACTTTGTACGATCCAATTTGCGGTGGGATCCGTACTTGGTCGTTCAGGTTGCGGATATCATCAACAGAGTTGTTGGACGCGGCATCAAGTTCAAAGATATTGAAGGCAAAATCCTGTTCTTCTGTCTGTCCAGCATCACTTTGGTTGATTTTTTTGGCCAAAATTCGTGCGCAAGTCGTTTTCCCTACCCCTCTAGGGCCGCAGAAAAGCAAGGCTTGCGGCAATTTATTTTTGGCAATGGCGTTTTCTAGGGTTTGTGTAATGGCGGTTTGACCAACAACATCTGCAAACTGTTGTGGGCGATATTTGATTGCCGAAACCACGAAATTTTCCATCGAGAATAAAAGTAAAAAAAGAACCGATGAAAATACCCTTAATACAGCGGCAGGAAAGAGAAATTATTAACAATGCATTACCTTTGTTTCAAAGCAGGTCTCTTATCGCTGTTCGCCATTCTGGCGGATGGAGGAAAGTCCGGACACCATAGAGCAGTATAGCGGGTAACGCCCGTCGTCAGCTATTGCTGATAGGACCAGTGCAACAGAAAGAATGTACAGTTCGGCTGTAGTGAAATCAGGTAAACTCTATACGGTGCAACGCTAAGTATATCTGTGCTTGAGAGCGGCTCGTTCGATGCAGAAGGGTAAGCGGTTTGACCTTGTGAGTAATTGCAAGGCTAGATAAATGATAAGACACGACAGAATCCGGCTTATGGCCTGCTTTATTTTTTACTATAAAATGCAAAACTGCTATTGCCATAGCGGCGTGTTTCCAGACAGTTTTCTCGGGGAGTTAAGGTTTTGTGCTTGTCGTGTTCAAGCACAAAAACACCATCAGGACGCAACAGAGACCCACCCGTGACTTTTTCGATCAACGCATCCAATTCTTGTGTGGAGAACGCATAAGGAGGATCGGCAAAAACAAAATCAACCTGTAGGGGTGTTTTTTCAATGAAAGGAAGAACGGCTTGTTTGACGACTTTGATGGGTAATTCGAGTTGATTTGTGGTCTTGTATATAAAGCGTGTGCAATGGGAGTTTTGATCCACAGCAGTGACTTCTGGAACCCCTCTTGATGCCAGTTCGTAGGCGATATTGCCTGTGCCCGAAAACAAGTCCAAAGCAGTGATTTCGTCCCAATCAAAATAATGGTTTAATATATTGAATAAAGCCTCTTTCGCCCGGTCGGTAGTGGGGCGAACGGGCAATTGTTTTGGCGCCGTCAACCGCCGTCCTTTCAAATGTCCCGAGATGATTCTCATGGAGTAAGCAACGATTGGAAAAATGGCGCTGGATGTCCATCAGCTTCATGGGCAAATGCACTACCGATCGTCGAGATAGAAGGATGAAATTTTTCTACGGCCTGATAATAGGTACGGTATGGGGAGTATTGGCCTAAGAAAACTAGATCAAAATGTTCCGGTTGGAGGTAAAATTGTTCTACCACATAGAATAAATAATACAGAAACTCATCTTCGTTATTTTGGGGGAAAGAATTTTGAAGCAACAACTGACTACCTTGAAACAGAAAGAGTTCGAAAGCGCCTTTACGGAGATGAACGAACAATTGTTTTCGCGCTTTTCCTTTGGTCTCTTCGTTGAGTATGGGGAGTAAAACTTCAATTCCGTGAGCCGATTTTGCATGGGGAAGAAGTTGGGTAAAGCAGTGTTGAATATCTTTTCGAACGGGATACAACAGATGTTGATCATTGTTTTGTAGGTCTTGATGGCAAATGGCGTGTTGCGAAAAATCAGTGGCCACAGCAGCTTGGAAGTAGCTTTCTTTTTTTTCTTTGTCAAAAATTGGATCGGGAACCAGCATCGCGGGATGATCAAAATACACCAAAGTGCAGTGCTTGGGAGCAATGGTATGATAGTTCAACCATGTTTGAATTGTTTCCTGAGTAACCTCTCCGTTTGGAAACTTAAAATGATGCTGCTGGGTCAGACTACAAAAAGAAAATCCATCCTTATCAATAAGGATGGATGATTCTTTTAAGGGGTATGCGTTGTTATTTTGCAGCATCAAAAATGGTCGGCCAGTTTCCGTTTGTACTTACGTCTGTGAGTGATCCTAAGACAATGGCAGGACCATTTACGCCGTCAACAGAAACGGTTTCGTTTTCTTGTTTCAATAAATCTTGGTCTTGATCAAAGAGCACAATATTTTTTGACACCTTTACCTCAAATACAGGCACTTTATAGCCGTTTTTGTCAATAATTTGAGCTTTGATACTGAACATGCTGTCTTCAACGCCTTCGATGGGAACAAAGGCCATGTTTTTATAATTTTCGCTTGCTCCGAAGAGAGAATCTTTGACGGGTACTGTACCAAGCGTATCGATCACAACAACCTCACGAAGCATATCAATGCGGTAGGTCTTGTCATATTCCATGTATGAAGAATCACGCTTTTGAGTCAAGGTGAAAATGCCCGTGTCGATGAAAGCCACCAAACTGTCAAAATTATCCGCAAAAACACCTTTTACGTCTTTGTGAGCGATTTGTGCTTTGCGAATGTCTTTAAGGCGATCAATGACCTGCGCATAGCGAACATTCTTCGTTTTATTGAAGTTGATGGGGCCATTAATAGAGTTGTAAATTTTGAAACTAAAAAAAACAATTAAAACCCACAGAAGGGCTTGTATAGCTATTTTCATGCTTTGGATTTGTTATGATTGCTAACAAAACTACAATTTTTTTTTAATCGAAAAAGGTTTTAATAAATGAATTATCTTTCCCCAAAAATCAGCCATGCAGCCCAGTGAATTTAAGACTTTATTGCTGAACCAGTTTCCGTTTCAACCTACTGATTCTCAAAAAAAATGGATGGAGGAGATGACGCAATTTTTATTTTTTGGCGCATCCCAAGACATTTTTGTGCTCAAAGGCTATGCAGGGACAGGAAAGTCAACCTTGATTGGTCATTTGGTACAGTTGCTTCCAAAAATCAATTACCGAAGTGTGTTGATGGCTCCAACGGGTCGCGCGGCCAAGGTCATGGGCGGGTATGCGCGTCGCAAGGCCTACACCATTCACAAGCAAATCTATTATACCAAGAGTGAAGGGGGAAGTGGCATGCAATTCACCTTGAAAGCCAATAAATCCAAAAACACCCTCTTTATTGTAGATGAAGCCTCCATGATTGGGGATGATCGACAAAACACCAAGCTCTTTGAAAACGGTTCTCTACTGGGCGATTTGATGCAGTATGTGGATGCAGGAACCAATTGCAAGCTTCTTTTGGTTGGGGATCCAGCACAGCTTCCTCCCGTTCATCTTTCACAAAGTCCGGCTTTAGATGAGGATTATTTGACCAGTACGTTCAACAAATTGCCTTGGGAGATAACCTTAAAAGAAGTTGTAAGGCAAGACGAAGATTCCGCTATTTTGGTCAATGCCACACAACTGCGGAACGACATGCAAGCAGACACGGGGATGAACTTTCAATTCAGCAACTATTTTGGTCCCGATCTGCAGCGCCTGCAAGACGGGCATGAAATTTTAGAAGCCCTGGAAGATGCGCTAGACAACGACGGCTTGGAGGAGACTGTGTTTATTGTGCGATCGAACAAGAGAGCCAACCTCTACAATCAGCAAATCCGTCAACGCATTCTTCATCTAGAGACAGAACTCTCGGTGGGTGACCAATTGATGGTGGTGAAAAACAATTATTTTTGGTTGGCGCCTGAGTCCTCACCAGGGTTTATTGCCAATGGCGATTTGGTGCAAGTCTTGCGCATTATTCATCGTAAGTCAATATACGGTTTCGATTTTGCCAAAGTAGAAGTCAGTATGGTCGACTATCCCGATCAACCTTCTTTTGAAACGGTTCTGCTGCTCGATACCCTTTCTTCAGAAACTCCTTCGCTGAGTTATGAAGAAAACAATCGCTTGTATCAAGCCGTGCAAGAAGATTACCAGCACTTAACCAGCAAGTATAAACGATTTTTGGCCATCAAAAACGATCCGTATTTTAATGCCTTGCAAGTCAAATATTCCTATGCAATTACCTGTCATAAGTCGCAAGGTGGGCAATGGGAAAAGGTATTCATCGAGCAGCCTTATCTTCCTGACGGTCCTTCGCTAGATTATTACAGATGGCTGTATACCGCCATGACTCGGGCCAAAAAAACATTGTATTTAGTCGGGTTTTCAAAAGATTATTTTGAGACGTAAAGACTAGTGGTATAAGAAAAGGAACAGGGTTTACGTTGTTTTATACATTGCTTTTCGATGTGTATTTTATTTGATTATGGCACCTACAGATCAAGTCACTTTGTCTATATTGCTTGAACTATTACTCACCGAATATGTTTCGTCTCATTGCGCTTATTTTTACCCGTTATATTTTTAAGTTTCGCTTGATTGGTGACTTTCCGAAGCTAAAAAAATTTGTGATTATCGTTGTCCCACACACCAGTAACTGGGACTTTATTGTGGCCATTGGGGCGCGAACTATTTTGAACGAACCCATTCATTTTGTAGGAAAAAAAGCGCTTTTTAATCCGTTAACCTCTTGGTTTTTCAAAGGATTGGGCGGGATGCCACTCAACCGTAAAAAAAACGAACAAGTGGTGGATACCATTGCGCGTATGTATGCCGAGGAAGACTGTTTTCGAATGGCCATTGCTCCAGAGGGCACCCGTAAGAAAGTAGAGGCCTGGAAAACGGGTTTTTATTACATTGCCCAAAAGGCTGAGGTGCCTATTTTGCCGATTGCTTTTGATTGGAAAAACAAAGAGGTGATCTTTCACCCTTTGTTTATTCCAACGAATGATATGGATAAAGACTTTGGAGATTTAATGAAATTGTTTCAAGGTGTTGAAGGGAAGGTCAAAAAGAACTCTTTCCAACAAATACAACGCTAGTCGGAGGAAGTTTCCATGTTGTGGTAGACGTTTTGCACGTCATCGTCTTCTTCAATTTTTTCGATGAGTTTTTCTACCTCCTCTGCTTGTTCCGCCGATAGTTTTGTCAAGGTTTGTGGGATGCGTTCAAAGCCCGACGAAAGGATTTCAAAATTTCTGTTTTCCAATTCTTTTTGGATACTCCCAAAATTTTCGAACGGTCCATACAACAGGATTCCATCGTCATCGGCAAAAACTTCTTCTACGCCAAAGTCAATGAACTCAAGTTCTAGTTCTTCGGGATCAATGCCTTCAGGATTGATACGGAAGTTGCAGGTCCGATCAAACATGAATTCGACCGAGCCCGAGGTGCCAAGGTTGCCGTTGGCTTTGTTGAAATAGCTACGAACGTTCGCAACGGTTCTGTTGTTGTTATTGGTGGCTGTTTCTACCAACAGGGCAATGCCGTAGGGGGCATACCCCTCAAAAAGCACTTCCTTGTAGTTTTCTGTGTTCTTGTCGGTGGCTTTTTTAATGGCCCTTTCGACATTGTCTTTGGGCATGTTGGCTGCTTTGGCATTTTGAATCACAGCACGCAATCGTGAATTATTGTCCGGGTCAGGCCCTCCTTCTTTCACGGCCATGACAATATCTTTACCGATGCGTGTAAAGGTTTTGGCCATGGCTGACCAACGTTTCATTTTTCGTGCTTTGCGAAATTCAAAAGCTCTTCCCATGCCTAAATATTTTGGTGATGCGCAAAGATGATAAAAACTTCTTAAAACGAAAAACGGCTTCAGGGGTTGAAAGGTATTATCCCTCTTTCAGTGTTGTCCATGTATCTGCCAAAACATCTTCGCAGCTGGGCAGAAGATGTGAGGGGAGTTTATTGTCTTTGGGAAGCACCGCAATGTAACGCATATCATTGGTGGTGTATACTTGTTTAAAAATCAAATCATTCCATTGACGTTTGGCGGCCAATCGTTTATGAAATTCATGGTGCGTGATCAGGTCATGACTTCCCAAATGAAAAACCCCACTGAGGCGTTGATTAATGATGTAATGAATTTGTTGGGTTAACTTTCGATCGCTGATGACATTAACGATCGTATTGGGAAAAACTTCAATCGCTTCTCCTGCTTTCAATGCATTTTCCATTTGTTTTACACGTGGGGCGTTCAACCCAAAAACCATGGGCAAGCGGGCAATGATGTATTTGCCCGTCGGAAGACGCATTAAGTCGTTCTCGATTTTAATTTTTAACCGTCCGTATACACTTTCTGATAAGGTTTTGTCATACTCATAGGAGGGGAAATGATGAAAAGCGTCAAAAACATTTGAGGCCGAGAGAAAAAGGAGTCGACAATCGTTGTAGGTGATATAATCGATCAATTCTTGATGCAAATCAATTTGGTCGGGAAAGGAACCCCGGACGGCCGAGATGATGAGTTTGGGTTTTATTTTTCGCAGCAAAGGGAGAATCTCGTCTTGGGTGTGGTCAAAATGAAAGAAGTGGTTGTTTTTCTTCCAGCTTTTGTCGCTAAAATAGGTGCCATAGGTGGCAAAGTAGGGATGCAATTCTTTGTAAAGTGCTTGCCCGATAAACCCACTTCCGCCAATGATGAGGATTCGCTTCATATGCCGAAAAAATTACGGGCGATAAAAGGGAAGTTTTACTATCGTTGCGACCTGCTGTTTTCCCCGAATTTCCACCGCTATTTTTGTCCCTTCTTTGCTCCAATCGCTATCGATATACCCCAGACCTATGCCTTGTTCTAAAGAAGGGGATTGTGTCCCAGAAGTGACTCTTCCAATGATCTCTCCTGATGGGTTAACAAGGGGGTGTCCCTGTCGGGGAATGCCTCTTTGTTCCATGACAAACCCAACCAGTTTTTGGGCCGTACCCGTTTGAAGTTCCTGGGCCATTTGTTCGCTATTGATTGATCCTGTCTCAGGCTTGCTCACCCACCCAAGACCTGCTGCGATGGGGGAGGTGTTTTCATCGATTTCATTTCCATACAGGCAATACCCCATTTCTAGACGAAGGGTATCCCTTGCTGCCAATCCAATGGGTTGTAGACCATCTTTTTCACCCGCCAGAAAAAGCGCTTCCCAAAGTTTTTCAACATCTTTATTATGACAATATATTTCGACTCCTCCTGCACCTGTGTAGCCGGTGGTAGCCACCAACACATCCGCTATGCCAGCAATTGTCGTAGTGCAATGCGCATAAAAAGAAAGTTCGGAGAGGTTTTTTTCCGTGAGTGTCTGAACAATTTGTAATGCTAGAGGTCCTTGCACGGCCAAAAGCGACAGCGCATCGGAAGCATTGGTGAGTGTAGCGCCAAATTCTTTATTGACACCATTGATCCATTCCCAGTCTTTATCAATGTTAGAGGCGTTGACCACCAGTAAATATTTTTCTTTCTCGATCTGATAAACGATCAAATCATCGATGACCCCTCCTTGTCGATTGGGCCAGTAATTGTATTGTGCCTTCCCTGGGATGAGTTTGGCAATATCGTTGCTGCAAATTTTTTGTAATAGCGCTTGGGCCTGTGCGCCTTCAACCCAGAATTCTCCCATGTGTGACACATCAAAAACACCTGCTTTTTGACGGACACAGCGGTGTTCCTCTTTAATGCTGGAATAACTAACCGGCATTTCAAACCCACCGAATTCAACCATCTTTGCACCACGCGCGAGGTGTTTTTCGTATAAACCTGTCCTTTTCATTTTTGGGCCTAATTTTTCTGCTAAATTAGAGGATTCAAAGCAGTTGAATTCTGCCCAAATAAATTAGTTATGCACAAAATCATTGCGCTTTCAAGTTCCTTATTCTTATTTAGTTTATCCCTTTTTGGACAGGCTGTTCTTCCCGACAAAGATGCTTTGGCTTTTCACAGTGATCGGAGAAATGCCCTCCGGCATGCTTTACCGCCCAATAGTGTAGCCGTGTTTTTTGCCAATCCAATCCGCAACCGGGCCAATGATGTGGACTATGTCTATCATCAAGACCCCAATTTGTTTTATTTAACGGGCTGGACTGAACCTCATGCAGTGTTGTTGGTGTTCTCTACTCCCCAGATGGATGAACAAGGAAGTTATGATGAAAAGATTTTTGTGCAGGAGCGCGATCCAAGAGCCGAAATGTGGAACGGATATCGATTGGGTAAAGAGGGGGCCCTTCAAATGGGATTTGATCGGGTAGCATTGCGCAAAGAATTCGTGGACGCTCCAGTGGATTTTGATCGTTTTGACCAAGTTTTTATGTTTGACTTTCATGACGATGAGCGAAAGCACCCGGGACAAAAATACGACCTGTATCAACTCAAAGAGACGTTCAAGCAGACCATACGATTTCCCGAAGATTTTGACCGTCGCACCTATCAGATTCAACAGTCCATCCGTAAGGTAACCGTCGACAATCTCGCAGCAGTATACGCTCAAATAGAGCGACAAGTCCAACGGGATTCAACGTTGTTAAAAGACCCTTTAATTGAACAATTTATTTTGCAAGGCGGAACACAGGTGCCTGAGGATGTGAAAATGAAATCGGCGTTTTTACTACGCGATTATTTCTTTGATGTCTCCCTTTTGCCGCGTATTATGGGTGATTTACGCGAAGTGAAAACCCCTTTTGAAAAGAAACGATTGAAGCGGGCCATTGAAATATCGGCCATTGGTCAAGTTGAGGTAATGAAAGCCCTACGCCCGGGGATGTCTGAACGGGAAGTCCAAGGGATACATGAATATGTGTTTAAAAAATATGGGGCAGCCTATGAAGGCTATCCCTCGATTGTTGGGGCAGGGAATAACGGGTGTGTTTTGCATTATATTGACAATGCAAAAATGCCCGAGACCGATGATCTTATTTTGATGGACCTAGGGGCAGAGTACGAAGGTTATACCGCTGATGTGACACGCACTTTGCCTGTTGCAGGTACATTCACAGCCGAACAAAGATTGATTTACCAAATTGTTTTTGAGGCACAGGAAGCGGGAATTGAAAAAGCCGTGATCGGGTCTTCCGCAACAGCGGTCACAAAAGCCACGCAAGCGGTAGTGAGCGCAGGCTTACTCAAGCTGGGGATCATTGAAAAAGAAGAGGATTTTCGACGGTATTTTCCGCACGGAGCGGCCCACCACATTGGGTTGGATGTTCATGATTTAAGCAATTATGGCCCTTTGCCCGAGGATGCTATCATTACTGTAGAACCGGGGATTTACATCCCAAAAGACAGTCCTTGTGACCCCAAGTGGTGGGGAATTGGCATACGCATCGAGGACGATATACTGATTACTAAATCGGGCCCTGTGAATCTATCGGCTGCCGCCCCACGTGAGTGGGAAGCCATTGAAGCAATGATGGCCCTGCCCAGCGCTTTGGACGACTTTCAGTTGCCTAAACTCTCAAATTAACGCAGTAAAAAGTCTTTTAAATCGGTGTAGTCTTTGATGGAAATACTTTTCTTTTCCCGCTGCATCAAGTCTTGAAGACGGCTAGGGATAGGAATTTTTTGTCCCAATGTTTTTTCAACAGTCTCAGGGAATTTAATGGGGTGCGCCGTTTCGAGAAAGATTCCTTTTTTCTCAGGCCGATTTTCCAAATAGGCTTTCAAACCAAGATAGCCAATCGCTCCATGTGGATCTGCAATATATCCTGAAGTCTCGTCGAAAATTTTTTGCATTGCATCACAGGTTTCTTCATCGGTAAACCTGTAGCCTGTTAAGTGCTGTTGTAATCGCGAGAAATCATTGCCGTATATTTTTTGAATGCGGACAAAATTACTGGGGTCGCCCACATCCATGGCATTGGAAATCGTTGGCACTGTGGGTTTGGGTGCATATACTTGGTTTGAGAGGTAGCGGGGGACGACATCATTAACGTTGGTACAAGCAATAAAATGATCGATAGGGAGGCCCATTTGTTGGCCCATCATTCCTGCACAAATGTTTCCGAAATTCCCACTTGGAACGGCACAAACCAAGGGTTGATCACTATTTTTCCGATGCGTTTGATAGGCAATAAAATAGTACAACATTTGCGGCAGCCATCGCGCGACATTGATAGAATTGGCCGAAGTGAGTTGTCGATACTTTGTAATGTCTTGATCTAAAAAAGCTGTCTTGACCATGGTCTGACAATCATCAAAAACACCATTAACTTCTAGGGCAGTGATGTTTTGCCCCAAAGTTGTGAGCTGTTTTTCCTGCACTGGACTCACTTTTCCTTTCGGGTAGAGGATAACTACATCGATCCCATCGACCCCCAAAAACCCATTGGCAACTGCTCCGCCAGTGTCGCCAGAGGTTGCGACCAAAACCGTTGTTTTTTGCTGTTTTTCTTTTTGATTAAAATACCCAAGGCACTGTGCCATAAAGCGGGCACCTACATCTTTAAACGCAAGAGTAGGGCCGTGAAAAAGTTCAAAGCTTCCTATTTGCTCGGTGATTGGCACAATGGGGAAGTCAAAATCGAACGTCTTTTGTATGATGGTATACAAATCTGCGCGACTCATTTCTTTTTCAACAAACGGCAACATGACCTCTGTAGCCATCTCATGAAGCGGTAGGGTAGGGAGTGAATCAATGAATTCCTTTTCTAGTTGAGGAATTTCTTGGGGAAAATATAACCCTCTGTCAGGGGCAATGCCTTTGATCACCGCTTTGGAGAAAGAGGCAGTTTCGTTGGAATTCTTTAGGCTGTAATAAATCATTTAATCTATAATTGCCACCCCTTGGGTGTTGATTTTGGATACATAGGTGTCGAACTCAATTTGGAGAGGAGCAAAAACTTCTGCAATAGCTGTTCTTACATTTTCTGCATTTTCTTTTCCTTTGGAAAGGGTGTATATCGAGGGTCCAGAGCCCGAAATACCACTTCCCAGTCCACCGGCGTTTTTGGCAGCCAATTTCACAGCGTCGAATTGCGGGATCAGACCAGCGCGTTCGGGTTCGATGATTACATCGACCAGTGATCGTCCGATCAATTCGTAATCGGCTTTAAAAAGGCCACTGACAAGCGCGGCCAAATTACCCCACTGTTGGATGGCTTTATCCAGTGGAATGTTTTTTTTGAGCACTGATCGTGCATCGGCAGTTTTGAGTTCAATTTTCGGATGAATGATCGTTGCGTAAAGATCGGGAGGAGTGGGGATGGAAATTACGTCTGGTCCTTTTCCACACCGTACAATGGTAAATCCTCCAAGAAGGGCAGGGGAAACATTATCGGCGTGTGGAGTACCACTGGCCAATTCCTCGCCTTTCATAGCGAATTTAATCAATTCGTTGCGGGTATAAGGGTTTCCCAAAAGGGCATTGATTCCAAAGACTGCCCCTGCGGAACTGGCGGCGCTACTGCCGATGCCACTTCCTGCTTTGATGCCCTTATGAATTTCGATTTCAAAGCCTTGGTTGCTCTGCAAATCTTCTAATAGTGCCTCTGCGGCTACACCCGCCACATTTTTTTTGGTGTCCAGCGGGAGATCTTGCCCGACAATTTTGGTGATCACAACACCCGGCTGTTCCTTTTTTCTCACGATAACCGTATCGCCAATAGGGGAAAGACAGAAACCAAGCACGTCAAAACCACATGAAACATTGGCAACTGTAGCTGGAGCAAATACTTTTACTTCCTCTTTCATCGCTTGCCAATTCTAATGATGTCTCCAAAAATTCCAGAAGCAGTCACGTCGGCCCCTGCCCCTGCCCCTTTTACAATGAGGGGTTGATCTTTGTACCGGTCGGTGTAAAACAAGATGATGTTGTCGCTGCCTTCAAGGTGATAAAAGTCATGACCTTCGGGTATTTCTTGCAAGCCAACAGACGCTTTTCCATCTTCTAGTTGGGCGACGTATTTCAATCGAGCGTTTTTCTTGTTTGCTTCTGAAAGTAAGGCATTGAAGTGTGCATTGTGTTCCTCTAAAGAAGCAAAAAAGCTTTCGTTATCCGGGGTGTCCATACACGCAGCTGGAAGAAATGGAGTGTTGTGAATATCCTCAAGCTCAATGGTCAAACCACTTTCTCGTGCGAGAATTAAAATTTTACGGGCCACATCGACACCACTTAAGTCAATTTTTGGATCGGGTTCTGTGTAGCCCTCCTTCTGTGCCTGCATGACAATCTCCTTGAAGGTATTTTCTTGGGTAAAATTATTGAAGACAAAATTGAGACTCCCTGAGAGCACCGCTTGAATTTTACGAATCTGATCCCCCGAGGCGATCAAGTTGCTCAAGGTGTCGATGACGGGTAGTCCCGCACCCACGTTTGTTTCAAAAAGGAATGGGCTTAAATACTTCCGAGCTGTCGTTTTCAATTTAGCATAATTGCTGTATTGGTCAGCACAAGCGATTTTGTTACAAGTGACCACCCCTATATTGTTTTCCAAGTACCGTTGATATTCTTGGGCAATGTTTTCGTTAGCGGTATTGTCAACAAAAATACTGTTGCGTAGGTTCATTCCCTTGGCATAATCAAAAAATGTATCCACTTGAGTGGGTTGCCCTTTTGCAAGCAATTTGGACCATTGGGACAAATCAACACCTTCTTTACTCAAGTGCATTTTACGAGAATTGGCAATGGCCATAACACGGATACGGAGTTGAAGAATGTCTTGAAGATAGGTCGTTTGTCGATTGATTTGCTCCAACAATTTGCTACCAACATTCCCAACACCAATGATGAAGAGGTTCAGTTCTTTGATGTTTTTTTCGAAAAAAGCTTCATGTAAACTGTTCAACGCTTTATTGGTGTCTTTTTCGGCAATAATGATGGAAATGTTTCGCTCAGAAGCACCTTGGGCAATGGCACGAATGTTCACATTATTGGCTCCAAGAGTTGAAAACATTTTTCCGCTGATCCCTTGATGGTTTTTCATGTGATCTCCCACAACCGCAATGTTGACCATGTGATGTTCCACATCCGCTGGTGCGACTTTGTTTTGTGCAATCTCAAAAGCAAATTCTTGATCAATAATTTCTTTTGCCTTATCGGCATCACCACTTCGGAGTCCAATACAGATGGAATGTTCAGAAGAGGCTTGTGTGATCATGATGACATTGATGTTGGCCAATGATAACGATTCAAACAACCGTTTTGAAAAACCTGGGATACCAATCATACCACTTCCTTCGAGACTGACCAGTGAGACTTTATCAATATGGCTAATCCCTTTAACGACCTCTTCAGATGCGGGGTTCTCCATTCCTTGAATAAGTGTACCGTTTGCGGCGGCATCGAACGTATTTTTAATGTAAACCGGAATATTCTTCTCAACCAAAGGCTGTAGGGTAGGGGGATAAATTACTTTAGCGCCAAAATGAGAAAGTTCCATGGCTTCGAGATAGGACAGTTTTTCGATGGGTTTTGCTTGAGCAACCCAGCGTGGGTGAGCGGTGTACATGCCACTCACATCTGTCCATATTTCAAGGGATGCTGCATCGAGCTCTCTCGCCAAAATGGCTGCAGTAAAGTCAGACCCACCACGACCAAGCGTAGTAATTTCTCCCGACGCGTTTCGAGCTATGTAGCCGGGAACCAGAGTTGTTTGCTTCTCAGCGTGATTGAAGTGCTGTTGAATATTTTGTTGGGTAGCCTTCCAGTCAATCGTTACACGTCCATGACCGGGTAGGGTTACGATCAGGTCACGGCCATCCACCAATCGTGTAGGAATCTCTTTTTCATTAAAAATCGCAGCAATGATTTTGCTCGACATGAGCTCGCCAAAGCTAGTGACTTTATCACTCGCTTTTTGGGTGATCTCTTGCAACATGCATATCCCCTCCAAAAGGGTTTCAAGACGGTTGAGTTCAATTTTTATAAAACTGATCAATCCGCTTTGTTGTGTGACAGGGATATAGGTCTTGATCAAATCATTGTGTTGTTCTTCAATTGATGTGAGAAGTGACTGATAGGTGTTTTGACCACTTGCAGCCAATTCCATGGCTTTAACAAGTTGATCGGTTACTCCTCCAAGGGCCGAAACCACCACTACCGATGAAGGTGAAGATTTGACCACGTCGAGTACTTTAGCAATACTGTTTGGGTGGGCTACCGAGGTACCACCAAATTTTAAGACTTTCATGTGCGTTGGGATATCAATCCAAAAAAAATGTCGTAGGTTATTGTGCAAAAAGGGCGGCCGATGTAAGTAGAATACCCCCTAAGGGGTGCATCGAATGCTATTTGTCACAGGAATGTTAAGACTTGAATCATTCATTGTTTTGAATATTGCTGACAAAAATAGGGCAAAAGCGGGGGATTTATGGCATGATTAAAAAAAAAACGCTAGTCATTTGTACTAGCGTTGTTTTTTTACTCTTTTACTACAGCGAGATCGAGTTTCTCTGCCTTGCCGTCCCAATCAATAAGGATCTTATCACCTTCATTTAATTGATCGCTAACAATTTCTTCGGCGATGGCATCCTCTAGATGGCGTTGAATAGCTCTAGAAAGGGGACGAGCTCCATATTTTTGATCGAATCCTTGGTCGCCCAGGAAGGTCTTTGCTTTTTTGGTGAGCTCAATGGAATATCCAAGTTTTTCTACTCTTTGCACTAACTTTTTGAGTTCGATATCCACAATTTTCATGATGTCTTTTTTCTCTAGGGCATTGAAAATTACGATATCGTCGATTCGATTGAGGAATTCCGGTGCAAAGGTTTTTTTGAGGGCGCCTTCTATAACCCCTCTTTGAATCTCTTGTGTTTGTGCTTTTTGAGATGCTGTGTTAAAACCAACCCCTGTACCAAAGTCTTTCAGTTGGCGTGCTCCAATGTTGGATGTCATGATGACAATCGTGTTTTGAAAATCTATTTTTCTTCCGAGGCTATCGGTCAAAAATCCATCATCCAAGACTTGCAACAGCATGTTGAACACGTCGGGATGCGCTTTTTCTACTTCATCCAACAAGACCACAGAATAAGGTTTACGCCTAACTTTTTCACTCAACTGTCCTCCTTCTTCATAGCCTACATAGCCTGGAGGCGCCCCAATGAGTCGTGAGATGGCAAATTTTTCCATGTATTCGCTCATGTCAATGCGGATCAGGTTTTCTTCTGAATCAAACATTTCACGGGCCAAAATTTTTGCCAGTTGTGTTTTCCCCACCCCCGTTTGACCCAAAAAGATAAAGGAACCTATTGGTTTGTCTGGGGCTTTAAGACCCGCACGGTTGCGTTGAATGGATTTTACAACTTTCTCAACGGCATCGTCCTGACCAATGAGGTGTTTTCCTATGATCTTGGTTAGGTTGGCCAGTTTGTTTTTTTCCGAACTAACAACCTTGGTGACCGGAATGCCTGTCATCATTGAAACAACATCTGCAATGTGTTCTTCCGTGACTTCGATCCTGTTAAGTTTTGATTCTTCTTCCCATTTTTCTTGGGCAGCAATAAGGTTTCTCTCCACGCGTTTTTCGTCATCACGCAGCTTGGCAGCTTCCTCATATTTTTGCTTTTTCACCACATTATTTTTGTTGGTGCGAACACGGTCTAGCTCTTCTTCCAGTGCAATGACTTCCTGAGGCACATTCATGTTCTTGATGTGTACGCGCGAGCCAGCCTCATCCAAGGCATCGATGGCTTTGTCGGGCAAAAACCGATCGGTGATATACCTGCTGGTCAATTCGACACAAGCATTTAGTGCGCTGTCGGTAAACGCAACATTGTGGTGATTTTCATATTTTTCCTTGATATTATGAAGAATCTCAAGGGTTTCTTTTTCTGAAGTCTGTTCGATGAGTACTTTTTGAAAACGACGTTCTAAGGCTCCGTCCTTTTCAATGTTTTGTCGGTATTCATCCAGTGTAGTGGCTCCAATGCATTGGATTTCCCCTCTAGCAAGGGCAGGTTTAAACATATTGGAGGCATCGAGACTACCGGTAGCACCACCTGCGCCCACAATGGTGTGGATTTCGTCGATAAAAAGAATGATATCGTCATTTTTCTCCAACTCATTCATCACGGCCTTCATGCGTTCTTCAAATTGTCCACGGTATTTGGTTCCTGCTACAAGGCTAGCCAAATCCAAGCTGATGACTCTTTTGCCATACAGCACACGAGAGACCTTTTTTTCTACGATACGCAATGCTAATCCCTCTGCGATGGCTGATTTACCTACTCCAGGTTCTCCAATGAGAAGGGGGTTGTTTTTCTTTCGGCGGCTGAGAATTTGCGATACTCTTTCAATTTCTTTTTCTCGCCCCACTACGGGATCCAGTTTATCGTCGGCCGCTAGGGCAGTGATGTCCTTTCCAAAATTGTCAAGAACAGGTGTTTTAGATTTTTTAGATTTTGATGTTTCGGAGGTAGGAACAAAAGGGTTTTGCTTTTCGCTTCCCTCGTCGTCTTTTTCTTCAAACGATGACGAGCCAGAAACGTCCATGTAATCCGTGTCGTTCGTTAGCATGGTTTTGAATTGCTCCTTAACTACATCATAATTCACATTTAATTTGGTGAGTAGTTTTGTAGTAGGGTCATTTTCATTTCTCAAAATACACAACAAGAGATGCACGGTGTCGATCAAATCACTCTGAAAGAGTTTGGCTTCCAGAAAAGTTGTCTTCAGTGCGCGCTCAGCCTGACGGGTGAGATGAAGGTTTCTTTTGGTGTTTTCTAAGCGGTTATTATCCAGCAATGCAGGATTTAATATTTCGACCTTTCGCCGAAGGTTTTCGAGATCCACCTCAATGGCATTGAGAATAGAAATGGCTTTACCACCACCGTCGCGCAGTATGCCCAGCATAAGGTGTTCCGTGCCAATATAGTCGTGCCCAAGGCGGAGGGCTTCTTCTTTGCTGTAAGAGATTACGTCTTTTACGCGGGGTGAAAAATTATCGTCCATAGTCTGTTTTTTCTTCTACATCTTCCCAAACATCGTTCCAAAGGCAACGATTCACTAGCTAATAGACAAAAAAAAGCGATAATTACAAAGGGGTTGGATGTATTTTTTGGAAAAAATTATTCATTGAATACTGTTGATAAATCAGCAACATTTTTTTCTTGAAGGTCCTCACAACATAAGTGAATTATTTAATTTAGCGAGAATTCACTAATGAGCAAATACCTATGGATACTGGAGAAAAACTCATTCCAATCAACATTGAAGATGAAATGAAATCGGCATACATCGATTATTCGATGTCTGTCATTGTGTCACGTGCCTTACCGGATGTCCGTGACGGTTTAAAGCCTGTGCATCGTCGGGTTTTGTTTGGGATGAACGAGTTGGGAATTCGTGCGAGTTCTTCCTATAAAAAATCGGCAAGAATTGTAGGGGAAGTTTTAGGGAAATACCACCCTCATGGGGATACCTCCGTCTATGATACCATGGTACGGATGGCGCAGGAATGGAGCCTTCGCTATTTATTAATCGATGGACAAGGAAACTTTGGATCTGTTGATGGAGATAGCCCAGCAGCAATGCGATATACGGAAGCGCGCATGCAAAAAATGGCCGAAGAGTTATTGGCTGATATCGATAAAGAAACGGTAGATCATCAATTAAACTTTGATGACACACTAAAAGAGCCCACAGTATTGCCCACACGCATACCGAATCTTTTGGTGAATGGAGCCTCTGGAATTGCCGTAGGGATGGCCACCAACATGCCACCGCACAACCTTACTGAAGTGATTGATGGGACCATTGCCTATATCGATAACAATGCTATTAGTATTGATGAGTTGATGCAGCACATCAAGGCACCTGATTTCCCTACCGGTGGGACCATATACGGGTATGATGGCGTGAAAGATGCTTTTCATACTGGTAGAGGGCGTGTTGTTCTACGTGCAAAGGCCAATATTGAAGAAGTCAATGGTCGCGAATGCATCATTGTTAATGAGATCCCTTATCAGGTCAATAAAGCCGATATGATCAAAAAGACGGCAGAGCTGGTCAACGATAAAAAAATAGAGGGCATTTCGACGATTCGTGATGAATCCGATCGCAAAGGAATGCGGATTGTTTATGTTTTAAAGCGCGACGCCATCCCCAATATTGTCCT
Source organism: Candidatus Arcticimaribacter sp. (assembly GCA_011526265.1). Taxonomy (GTDB): domain Bacteria; phylum Bacteroidota; class Bacteroidia; order Flavobacteriales; family Flavobacteriaceae; genus Arcticimaribacter. The sequence continues at coordinate 25,286 of WTJN01000111.1, forward strand.
CAATAAGCTATACAAATACACAGCGCTTCAATCTTCTTTCAGTGTTAATAATATCGCCTTGGTCAAAGGCCGACCAAAGCTGCTCAATCTCAAGGAACTGATTCTTCATTTTGTGGATCATCGCCACGAGGTTGTTGTTCGAAGAACAGAGTTTGAACTGCGGAAAGCCGAAGAACGCGCGCACATACTCGAAGGTTTAATCATCGCCTCCGATAATATTGATGAAGTGATAGCATTGATTCGTGCCTCTTCCAATGCCGATGAAGCCCGCGCTAAGTTGATTGAAAAATTTGAATTGACTGAAATTCAAGCCAAAGCCATTGTCGAAATGCGCTTGCGTCAACTCACAGGGCTGGAGCAAGATAAATTGCGTGGTGAATATGAGGAATTACTAAAAACAATTGCTGACTTGAAAGATATCCTTGCCAATAAGGACCGCAGAATGGATATCATTAAGGAGGAATTGTCTGAAGTCAAAAATAAATACGGTGATGAGCGCCGTTCGAACATTGAGTATGCTGGGGGCAACTTTAGTATCGAAGATATGATCCCCAACGAAAAAGTGGTGGTCACCATTTCACATGCAGGGTACATCAAGCGAACACCACTGACGGAATACAAAACACAAAATCGTGGTGGGGTAGGGCAAAAAGCATCAACAACCCGTAACGAAGATTTTCTCGAGCACCTTTTTGTTGGGACCAACCACCAATACATGCTGTTTTTTACCCAAAAAGGAAAGTGTTTTTGGATGCGTGTGTATGAGATCCCAGAGGGATCGAGAACCTCCAAGGGTCGTGCCATCCAAAACTTGATCAACATTGAACAAGATGATAAAGTAAAGGCCTTCATCAATACGCAAGACTTGCGCGATGAGGACTATATCAACAATCACTATGTTATCATGGCCACCAAAAAAGGGCAGGTGAAGAAGACGGCTTTAGAGCAATATTCGCGTCCGAGAGCCAACGGTATTAACGCCATCACTGTGAAGGAGGATGACGAGTTGCTAGAAGCTAAATTGACCAACGGGGAAAGTGAGATTTTACTCGCCGTTAAGTCTGGTAAAGCCATTCGTTTTGAAGAAGGCAAAACCCGTCCAATGGGGCGTAATGCTTCTGGGGTACGCGGGATCACCTTGGGGCATGCTGAAGACGAAGTCATCGGCATGGTTTCTGTGAACGATGCATCAAGCGATATTTTGGTGGTATCTGCAAATGGATACGGGAAACGTTCGAGCCTCGACGACTACCGCACAACCAATCGCGGTGGAAAAGGCGTTAAAACCATTTCTATCACTGAGAAGACCGGAGAACTGGTCGCTATTAAAAATGTTAGCGACGAAAATGATTTAATGATCATTAATAAATCTGGAATTGCCATTCGGATGAGCGTAGAATCATTGCGCGTCATGGGACGTGCAACACAAGGCGTGAAACTAATCAACCTTAAAGGTGATGACAGTATTGCTGCAGTGGCCAAAGTATTCAAAGAAGAAGACTCTATAGAGGGAGACAATGAAAATAATTCCGCTGATGAAGCTTCTGGCACAACCATTGATTAAACTTAAATTTAAAATAAAAACAATCCAAAAAATGAAACATGTATTGACCCTTTTGCTAGGGATGTTTGTCACCTTCGGTTTTTCCCAGAAAAAAGAACTCAAGTTGGCACAAAAACAATTTAGAGCTGAGAAAATAGACGAAGCAAAAGCAACGCTGGCCACTCATCAGGCACTTATTGAGGGCAGCGGTGAGACCAAATTAATCACGCAGTTTAATTTACTTAGCGGTCAAATTGCGCGCCTTCAGCAAGATTTTGCGGCAGCCTATGAATACTTGCAAAAGGCAGAAGGTAATGCTTCTATCAAAACGACCCTTGACAGTGAAATACAGCAGTTAACCTCTGATGTAGTAAACTCTGCCATTGCACAGTCTGAAGCACAGGAATTTGTTGCTTCATCCAATAATTTATTTTTGGCCTATCAAATTAACCCTGAAGCCAACGTAGATTATTTGTACTATTCCGCCACTAATGCTGTCAATGCGTCTGATTATGCATTAGCATTAGAGCGTTATATTATTTTAAGAGATATTGAATATACCGGTGTTGTGACCAAGTATTACGCTACTGAGGTGGCCTCCCAGCAAGAAATTGAAATCTCTGAAACGGAGTTTAGTATTTTCAGTAAATCAAAAGATTATACCAACTTACGTCAGGAAGACACCCCTTCGAGGTTTCCAGAGATTGTAAAGAATATCGCCTTGATTTACACCCAGCTTGGGCAAAAGGACAAAGCCATTCAGGCTGTTCAGGATGCGCGAAAAGCCAACCCAGGGGACGTGAGCCTGATCTTGACTGAAGCTAACATCTACATCGAGCTTGGCGAAAAAGATCGCTACCAAACATTGGTGTTAGAAGCGCTTGAAGCAGATCCTACTAATGCTACACTTTACTTTAACTTGGGTGTTGTAACCACCGACTTGGGTGATAAAGAAAAAGCAGTAGAGTTTTACAATAAAGCCATTGAGTTGGATCCTCAAATGGAGAATGCCTACCTGAATCTTGTGGCATTGATATTGGAAGACGAAGCAAGTGTCGTTGAGGAAATGAATTCTCTAGGAAACTCGCGTGCAGATAATCTCCGTTATGATGAATTGAAGGTTCAACGTGAGGAACTCTACAAAAAGTGTGTGCCAATTTTGAAGAAACTACTTTCTATTGATGATTCTAACCTTGAAGCAGCAAAAACATTGAGAAACATTTACGGGACCATTGGTGATAATGATGGTTTTATGGAAATGAAAGCACTGATTGAAAAATATGAGCAGTAAAAACTGACTCAAATGTCAAAAAAGCCCTCTCAAAGTGAGAGGGCTTTTTTTATAGAATCGATTTAATCAATCTTAGTTTATGAGAATGCGTGTTTTTTTCAGCATTAAAAATCCCAGTTTGGTCTATTCTATCGATACGAACCTTGCCGTGCGCATGTAGGATGTAGTGGTTTTTGAGTAAAATTCCTACATGAATAATATTACCCTCTTCATTGTCAAAAAAAGCCAAGTCGCCGGGTTCACTTTCCTCGATAAAACTGAGGGTTGTTCCTTGCTCCGCTTGAAGATAAGCATCTCTCTTGATGGGGATGCCATGAATTTTGTACACTATTTGGGTTAGCCCAGAGCAATCGATGCCCAAAGGTGTTTTCCCTCCCCAGAGATAGGGAGCGTTGAGGTATTGATAGGCGGTTTTTACGATTTCTGCTTTAGATTTTTCCAGGGGCTGAGGAATTTGATCCAAGGTCTGATTTAAAAGGGAAAGCGCTCTGAGATCACTTCCTAGCGGGATTGGAAAATTTTCCCCATTTGGTTGAAGAATTAAATCAAAAAGTTGCGTAGTACATACGCTAGGGAGCTCTTTCAGTCCCACGAACTGCTCTTTATTGATCAAGAAGCATTGTTGTTGGAGCACCCACCCTTCATAATCATCCCATGCAGTTCTGATTTTGTACCAATCTTTTCGCTGATCGATGATTTTGAACAGGTCGCCATAAAGAAGCTGAGAGGTCAATTCACTGCGATGATTGTTTTCTTTTCTGATTGGAACAACGCCCAGATGACAGAGACCGTATTTCAAAGGATGGTAATTTAATTGCTTTCCCCAAAAGTAAAAAAAACCTTCGATAACTATTTGTTGTTGTTCATTTTTGAAAAGCTAAAGGCACTAAGTAATCATTGTTTATCTTCGCATTAATTGTTCTTTCTTGACTTATGCAAAAAATTCTTGCCTTTCTTTACAACTATCAATCGCTGATTTACAAGTTTTTTTTGTTCTTGCTCTCTACTTTGGCCATTGTATATCTATTACCTACAAAAAACCAATGGGCATATGATTTTTCAGAAGGAGACCTTTGGAAGTACGAAAAGCTGTACGCTCCTTTCGATTTTGCTTTGATTAAATCAGATGAAGAAATTGCTATAGAAAAAGCGGAATTACGCCAAAAAGCGCTCGTTTTTTTTACTGTCGATTCCACCGTATATCCGCGTGTTGTCGATCGGTATAAGCGCGATTTCGCCACCTATTTTTCCAAAATCAGAAAACCATCAAGTCGGTTGGACAAACTGAATTATGATTTTGGGCTGGCGTTATTGAAGGAGATGTATGATACAGGAGTTTTACCTCCCAATTATTCTCATGAAGGGGGAGAGGTTGCTGGTTTGATTTCTGGAAAAAATGAAAAAGATGTTTCGTTCGATGCGCTGATCGATTTACGCAGTCTTGAGGGGTATTTAAAAGAGAGAACTGTTCAAAAGTCCACCCCTGAATCCAAGGCGTTTTATAATTTATTTTTTGACATTCTCTTGCCCAACCTAGCGGTGAATACCACTTTTACGGAAAAAGAATTACAACGTCAATATGCCGAAATTTCACCCACCCGTGACATTGTTGTCGAAGGGCAAGAAATTATTTCGCCGGGCCAGCCCATTGTGGGAAAGCGCTGGAGCATGCTATGGTCATTGCGTCAACAATTTGCTTCCAACCAACGTTCCAAGGCAAATTATTACTGGACCACTACGGGCTATTTTCTTATGATAGGCATGGTGCTATTGATTCTCTTTATGTTTATCCATCAATACCGCCCAGCGATTTACGAAGACAACACAAAGGTTACGTTTCTTTTTTTCAATATTTTACTGATGGTGGGGGCAAGTACTTCCCTTCTAGGGTACAAAAGCGCTTATATTTATGTCTTGCCTGTTTGTATTTTTCCATTGATCACTAAAGCTTTTTTTGATGCGCGATTGGGGTTGTTTGTGCATGTCATTACTGTCACCATTGTTGGGTTCATTGTACCCAATGGTTTTGAATATCTTGTATTGCAAATTCTTGCAGGCATGATAACCATCCTCAGTGCTTCCGAACTGTACAAGCGGGCCAATTTATTCATATCTGTCTCACAGATCACCTCCGTTTATCTCTTCGGTTATCTTTGTTTTGTTCTCATCAAACAAGGTAGCATTACTCAAATTGAACCACTTAATATTGGGTTATTTGTCATTGGTGGACTTTTGACACTCTTTGTGCAACCACTGATTTATCTCTACGAGAAAATATTCAAACTTGTTTCTGATGTTTCTCTCTTGGAGCTTTCAGACACCAACTCCGGTTTGTTTAAAATGCTTTCAGATCAGGCGCCGGGTACTTTTCATCATTCGCTTCAAGTGGCTAATTTGGCCGAAGCAGCAGCGGTAAGAATTGGTGCCAATGCCTTGTTGACGCGCGTGGGGGCTTTATATCACGATATTGGGAAGATCAATCGTCCCGCTTATTTTTCAGAAAACCAAAGAGGGAATGTATCGTTACACGACGAGCTATCGCCCCAGGAAAGTGCGCGAATCATCATCAATCACGTTATTGAGGGGATAGAAAAAGCGAAAGCCTACAATATCCCAGACAGAATTATTGATTTTATTCGCACCCATCACGGGACATCTACGGTCTATTTTTTCTATAAAAAGGCACAGGCTGCGCAAGGCGATGTTTCTATCGAAGATTTTTCTTACCCTGGGCCTAAGCCGTTTTCAAAAGAAACTGCAATCGTTATGATGGCCGACGCAGTAGAGGCAGCAACCAAAAGTTTGGTCACACCTTCTGCAGAGGAATTGACTGCTTTTGTCAACAAAATTATTGCCACACAAATGGAGGAAAACCAATTCATCAATGCCAATATTACCCTTGCAGAAATAGAAATGGTAAAGAAGGTGTTGATTGACAAATTGGTCAATGTGTACCACTTGCGGATTGCCTATCCAGAGTGATTAAGTGTATTTAAAACACCATAAAAATATTGTTTAATTTAAGGGTTAACATTACATTTGCACTCTTACTTTCTGTAAGCACTGGAGAGGTGGCAGAGTGGTAATGCAGCAGATTGCTAATCTGTGAACGCGTAAGTGTTCCCCGAGTTCGAGTCTCGGTCTCTCCGCCAAAGTTTCAGGGGTCGAGTTGGCCCTTGAAAACGGGGTGTAGCGTAGCCCGGTCATCGCGCCTGCTTTGGGAGCAGGAGGTCGCAGGTTCGAATCCTGCCACCCCGACCAACAACGGTCGCGTAGCTCAGCTGGATAGAGCATCTGCCTTCTAAGCAGACGGTCCTAGGTTCGAATCCTAGCGCGATCACACCGAGTAATAATTCTCGCTCTTCAACCTTGTGATTTTTTTTGCAAGGTTTTTTTTGTATCCACAGTGTTTTAATTTCGTCCAGTCTTATTTTCAAGATGGATTGTTATGTCGTCACTAGATATGAAATAACCAACATCAATTATAATGGATAAGCATAAAGCTTTTGACAGTTCTATTCTATATCGTTTTCTTTAGTGCCCAACAAAACAGCATACCATATTTTGAAATAAAGATCTGAAAGCCAAATTTTATTTCCTCGAGAGAATGTAGTATATTTATAACTAGGAATTTAGAACCAGGAAGTAAGTAGAATGAAAGAAATAAATAAATATATTTCTCCCATTGCTAGTTTTGATGTGCACCTAAGCAATTACCATAGGTTGATAGACCAACTGCGAAGGGAGAACGACATTAGCCACTTACGTGAAATTTTGAGCCATAGTTTAACAACTACCATTGTCGATCAAATTAAGGAAGAGCAATATGATGCCCTTGTACTCACGCGGGCCAATCAACATATAGTATGGGTCAGTGAGGGGTTTAAGGGGATGACAGGGTATTCAAAGAATTTTGTTTTGGGCAAGCGACCTTCTTTCCTACAAGGTGAACGCACGTGCCAAGAAACAAAAAAAGCGATCAGAGAGTCTTTGCGTGAGAAGCACACTTTTGAAGGGGCGTTGATCAATTACCGCAAAAACAAAGAAACCTATACTTGTCACATTAATATTCTGCCCATATACAGCAAAAAAAATCGACTGAAATATTTTTTGGCCATCGAAAAAGAAATCACCGAAGAAAATCACTAATTTTCATTTGATTTATTGATTTTTTAAATTTTTACTTTGTCATTTTTTTGTGAGCAATGTGTTTTTTAAATTACTTATAAACATTGTTTTAACATTTTCATTCGTTCAAATTTATTTTTAGCGAAAGTACGCTAATTGTTAATTGTTCTCTTTTACTATTTCCACTCTTTTCTACTATCTTTAACCCATGGATAGAGAAATAATCAAACAAGTTTTTGGGTTAAAAATCAGACAAATTAGAGATAAAAAGAAACTATCTCTTTCTTCTCTTGCTACCATGACAGGATTGTCTAAATCATACTTGAATGAAATAGAAAAAGGTAAAAAGTACCCAAAATTGGACAAAATCATGCTGCTTTCCAACCACCTTGACATCGCTTACGAAGAGTTGGTTTCTTTAAAGTTGGATAAAAAATATGCGCCGATTGGTCATTTGATTCAATCTCAAATTTTAAGCAAGATTCCTTTCCATATTTTTGGTTTGAAAGAGAGCAATATCATTGATCTTTTGGTCAATGAACCACTAAAGGGAAGTGCCTTTGTACAGTTGGTGGGTAAAATGGCAAAAAATCAGCAAATCAATTTTCATGATTTTTTGATGGAGATTTTGCGCTTGCGGCGTGAACAACAACACAATTTCTTTGCAGATATTGAGCAAGAAGTGATCGAATTCTCACATCTTCACGCAATTAATTTATCGGTTTATCATTTCTCTGCAGATTTTTTGGCTTTGCTGACTCAAAAATTTGGATATGATATTCATGAGGATGGCTTGGTTGGTCATGATGACCTCAAAAATTTTGATTCTCTTACCGTTTTACCGTCGAAAAAACTTTTATTGCAACGACAGCTTTCCGAACATCAGCGCCATCTAATTTTTGCGCAAGAATTGGGTTATGCCCATCTTAATATCAACGAACGTCCTTGTACAAACCCAGCTTTACCCCTTGATGATTATACGCTTTTATCTAACGCTTTCCGTTCAACTTATTTTGCTTCGGCCTTGATTCTACCGTATGAAAAACTTGTCAACGCTTTTCGACAACTGTTCCAGCAGGAAACTTTCAACGCTTTGTTATTTGACGAAATTGTAGGAAGTTTTAACGCTTCACCGGGGATGTTTTATCGCCGTTTAAATCAAGTTTTACCGCATGCGTTTTCACTTAAAGGAGCCTTTTACTTGCACATCAATGGGGGAGGGACTGATCAGCTTTTCCACTTGGAAGAGTCGCTTTTCTCGAATGACAAATTTCTATCCAACGCCCTTATACCCAACGAGCATCTTTGTCAGCGATGGGTCGCTATCAAAGTTCTCCAGGATAGTTCAAAAAGAAAGGTTAAACATGAATTTGACATTCAAATCTCCGAGCATCCATCAGAGGGAAAGTCTTATCTAATTTTGTCATCGGCGACCAAGCATGAGAGTAAGGACGAAATGTACAGCAGTTTTAGCATGGGGTTTTTAATTACCGAACAATTGCGTCAAAAAGTACGTTTTATTGCAGATCCAAAAATAAGACGACAGGTGGTAGGGGTAACCTGCGAACAGTGCCCAATCCATGACTGTATGGAACGACGAGTACCAGCAACTGCATTGCTGCAATCTAGAGAAAAACAACGCATCGAAGATGCTGTTCAAGCCATTAATAATGCCCTGCAGTAATGGCCAGCTACTTTTTTCTGGCATAGTTATTGGTTAAGATATTGCACCTCACTTTTCTTACTAAACATCAAACGATTAATGAAAAAATTATATCAAATGAAATTTAGATTTTTATTTCCCTTGCTCACTCTTTTTGTTCTTTTGGCTTGCTCCAAAGACGAATCTTCTGACAGTCCAGATGAAGTGTTATTTAATTTTGACGCCGTAGGAACCATTGCAGAACAAACAGTAGAACAAGCAAGAGCCACCATCAATGGGCGTTGGAATGTAGGTGATTCACCCTCATCTTCACGTCGAACAATTGATTGTGCTTTTTACGGGATCGAATTTACGGATGACCGTTTCGCAATTGCTTTTCAGATAGAAGGGGTGGATCCAGAAACCGGTGTAGCGGTAGACGAAACTGTTTTTGCCTACGGGCCATATACGCTTGTAGAGAATAGTGCTGGTAATGTGACTTCGGTTGATCTATTTGAAATTATTGATGGTGCAGAAGTCAAAATTGCCGCATTGACCAATGTAGTTGTTGAAGAAAGCAATGGAGAGCTCAACGCTACCTTTGATGTTGAATTCAATTTGCCAGACGACTTTTCCGATTTCCCATGCGGGAATTTATCGGGGAATTACAGTGCCGAAAAAGACGAGCCTCTGGTGAGTGAAGAAGAAAGTAGTGCAAACAGTAATTTTGCTCTTTTGGTTGATGGTCCGTGGGCTCTAAATCAAATTGAAGTGAACGGCGAAGCCCTAAACTTTGCTGAAGCTTTTTTAGGAAACGATGTTTGTGAAGAAATCAGTGAAGAACTCAGTGTTTCTGCACAAGCACAAGCCGATGCCGAGTTGGAGGCCATCAATGCCACCTATGCCAGTCAAAATGAGGAGTTAGCTATTTTTACCGACCAAATTAGTGACCTCTATGCAGAGATCGCTGCCTTAGAAACACAATACACGGAACAGTATGCTGCGGCAGTTGCTGCAGGCGCCGATGAACAAGAGTTGGCCCAAATACGCACAGCGACAGATGCGCAAGTCATTGAAATTACGCAAGCAGCTTTAAGCCTGCAAACCCAGGCGGAAACCCTTAGTGCGCAAATCAATAGTCAATACGAAGAAGCATTGATTGGATTCGAAATTCGCGTTTCTGAAATCATTGAGGAAATTTCGCAAGAAATAGATCGTCTTTGTCAAGAAGCGCAAAGTGATTTGGCCGAAGCCCAAATGGATTTAGAAGTTTCTTTCTCGGCCTATGGTTCTTATATTTTTTCTGTGTCCGATGCCATTGGTGAAACGGTGGATGTGGAAGTCAATGAATGGGAATTCACCAATGCTAGTCAAAATGAGTTATTGGTCGATGGTGAGACAAGACTTGTAATCGAACGATTAACCGCAACAGAGTTTGTCGTTGTTGAAACCTATACTGAGCTTGACGAGGAAAGTGGGGAAAGTGAAGAATTTGTAGTACGTTTTTCATTTACACGCGCAAATTAACCCTTACCATTAAGCATTAAATAGCCTTCGTTTACGGAGGCTATTTTTTTATTTCCGCTTGATTTAAATTTTCACTTGTTTTCGATTTCCTATCTTGCACTACAATTGACTATAGTTATTTATTTATGCCGGTAAAAAACATTCCTTCTGTTGCGTTATATTTTGGGTTAATCATTTGTTTTTTCTCCCTCACTTTACATGCTCAATCGGCGCGAAACAGCACCTTTGGTGATTATATCATCAAGTCTACTGAGCCCAGTATTCAGGTAAAAATGCATCTTGATTCTGTGACCAAAAGATGGATGATCAGCTATGAGAAAAACCGATTTGCGCGCAAGCCAGTCAATAGTATTTCTATTGTAGGAGTGGGTTATTTCGGCGAGCATGAGTATGCTGGGTACAAACCTTCAACCTATGTTCGTATTATTATAGAAAATGAACCTCTCAGTGGCGCCATTCGCGCCTATTTCCCCAATATGTTTTGGCGTATACAGAGTTATAAAGAAGACATCCCTGTTCAGGTTCGTATAAGGTTAGACAGTCAATTCATTTTTGAATATACGGCTACCATCATTAAAAAATCGGGGAAAGTCGTTATCGATCAAGGGCAGGACCTTAAAATGATGATTGATAAATTGGAAATGGCAGAAACTTTTTATCTTCAAATGCTTGACTCAGAAAATCGCTTACCTTCTTTCGAACACACTCAGTGGAAATTTGAAACCAACAACGCTCAAAAGGTGATTCGCGACTTTCAGAAAGTTGCCAATATAAAGTGGATACCGGATAACCAATCCAGCGAAAATTAATTTTTCAGTCGATAGAAATACACCCCCTTTTTGGGTAGAATAAGTTCAGTCGACCATTCAATTTCTTCTTCGGTCAGAACATTGATCATTGTTTTTCCGTCCAATTGTAACTCTTCAAAGCGTTCAAGATCTATGGCATAGGGAGAGGTGTTTTTGTTGAGGAACAATACAACGGTTTCATCCGCATTTCTGCGAACAAGCGTATAGATCCCTTCGAAAGGTGCAAAATGAATGAGTTCACCCTGTTGTATAGCGGTTGATTGCTTGCGGTAGTGTAGCAGTTTTTGAATGAAATTTTGCATATCAATCTGTTCCGCGTTCAGTCCTTTTTGCGTGAATCCATTCACTGTATCTGTGGCCCATCCCCCCGGAAAGTCAGTGCGAATTAAGCCATGGTCACCGGGTTGAGCGGTGTTTTCAATAAGCACCTCAGTGCCATAGTATACCTGAGGCACACGGGGTAAAAGGAGCAACACGCCTAAAGCCATTTTTAGGTTTACAGCTTGTTCGTTGTACTGGGTAAATGCCCGATCCATATCGTGGTTGTCTAGGAAGGCGACAATCTTTTCCGGTGCGGCATAGCCAAAGTCATTGGCGATAGCTTCATAAATCTCAATCAACCCAGTATCCCAAGCTTCTTCGTGCATGATTCCTTTGCGCAAAGCTTCCTGAATAGGAAAATCCATGGTGTGGGTTAAATGTGATCGGTATCCATCTTTATTTTTGTTGCCGTCCTGCCAATACCCAACAAGCAACGGATTATAACTCCATTCTTCACCTACAATCGAAAAATTGGGGTATTCTGCCATGATACTTTTTGCCCATTTGGCCATGAAGGTTTTATCCGGGTAAGGATAGGTGTCTTGACGGATACCGCTAAGATGCAGTGTTTCGATCCACCATAGACTATTTTGAATGATATAATTGGCCATGTAAGGATTCCTTTGGTTTAAATCGGGCATCTCGGCAACAAACCATCCTTCGCTCATGGCTTTTTTGTCGTATCGTGAAGCGTAGGGATCCTGATTTGTTGTTCTTCGGTGGTTCGAGGAGCGTAACTCTTGTTTGTTTTCGAAACGGTCTTGCTGATTGACCCAATCCTCAAAGGGTAAGTCTTCCATCCACCAATGGTGAACACCGCAATGGTTCGCCACCTGATCCATGATGATTTTAATCCCTTTTGAACGGGCTTTCTGTGCAAATTCCTTGTATGTTTCTAAATCTCCAAAACGAGGGTCAACTGCATAATAATCGGTCATGGCATAACCGTGATATGACTGCTTGGGCATATCGTTGGTGAGTAATGGTGTAGACCAAATGGCTGTAAAGCCCAAGTTGGCAATATAATCCAGATGATCAATAATTCCGCGAATATCCCCCCCGTGGCGGCCGTAGTGATCTCCCCGCTGCAGTGTTGTTTCCCGCATCGACTCAAACTGATCATTTAATGGGTCACCATTGGCAAAACGATCCGGAGTAATCAAATAAATAGCATCCGACGTGTCAAAGCCTTTGATGTCAATATTTTTATTACGTGATTTTATAGCGTACCGGGTGGTGTATTTTATTCGCCCATTTTCTTCAAAATTGATCGTGAAAGTAGTCGATGTGACGCTCGAATCGATGTGAAGGTCCAAAAACAAATAGTTGGGGCTTTTGGCTTGATGATATTCTACCAGATCAATCCCTTTATGCGCAATCACAGGCCGCATTTTTCCAATGGTTTTGGCATGAACCAAAAGTTGGAGTTTTGGGTTCGAAAATCCAGACCACCAGTGTGGGGGTTCTACACGGATTTCAGAGGTGTCTTGCGCAAAAGAAATGCCTGATAGAAAAAGGCAAAAGAGTAAAAGGAAGATTCTCGTTTTCATATCTATTGGTTTGTTCAAAAATAGTTAAATAGCCTGCAATTGGAAATCGAATTATGCAGTTAAATCATTTTTTTGTAATTTAGTTGAGTAACTCATTTCTTAAAGAACTATTACTATGCACCTACTTCAATATTTGCCTTATCATAGGCGTTCAATCATTTTTTCTTTTTTTATATTTCTTACCATCCTTGTATTTTCAAGTTGTCAATCTTCTGACGATTTGATGATTGAGAAGGAAAACTTCCAATCATCGCTAATTCTTGACCGGCATGATATTATTGCCAAAGAAGGAGATTCCATTCATTTTTCGTTTCAATTATCGCCTGCATTGCCTTTCGACTTGCCGATAGATATTGATTATTCTTCAGCAGTAGGCAAGAGCGGTTCAATGGATGATTTTAAATCAACCTGGGTATATCGATCGGGCAATCACTCCCTAGAGCAAAAGTTATTTTCTCCACGCATCCAATTTCCAAAGGGGAATGAAAGCATGCGAATGAGCATGAAAATTGAAGTCGACGAATTAGTAGAGGGCACCGAACAACTCTCTCTTTATTTTCGTCCATTGCACCTCAATGGGGTCTTGTTGTACCATCCCCCGTTGCGTCTTCGCATCATTATTTTAGATCAGAATTGATTTTTTGGTTCCCAAAATCAATAAAGTCATATCTTGTGATTTTTATTTCACTATGCGTTATTTTAAATCTACCCTGTTCACCTTGTTTAAACTTCCTGCTGCTTGGCTTATGGGAGTTCGTCTTACTCATCTCGACGAGGAATCGGCCATTGCCAGTGTTCGACATCGATGGATCAATCAAAACCCATTTCAATCCATGTTCTGGGCTGTGCAAGGAATGGCCGCAGAATTCCCCACAGGCATTTTGATTACCTCTGAGATTCGTCGTCAGAAAAGAGATATTTCCATGTTGGTATTGAACAACAAAGCCAATTTTTCTAAGAAAGCCAAAGGAAGAATTCATTTTACATGTACACAAGGCAAGGAAGTCAAAGATGCGATTGCATCATTGATCGCTACGAGAAAACCACAAACCATTTGGTTAGATGCGATAGGAAAGGACACGCAGGGAGATGTTGTCTCGTCCTTCTCTTTTGAGTGGACCTTGTTGTTGCGTGATTAAATATCCTTGGTCAACAACTTTACAATTCTGTTTTCTGCAAAAAAGGTTTTAAAAATGACCTTCAGCGCGGTGTAGGTCGGTATAGCAACAATCAATCCAACCGTGCCAAACAATACCCCTGCCGATAGAACAACGATAAAAATCTCCAAAGGGTGAGACTTCACGGAGGTTGAAAAGATAAGCGGTTGTGAAAAGAAATTATCGACCAGTTGTCCCAAAGTGAAACCAATCATTACATAGATGGTTTTGGGGAGGATGACTGTGCTAAAATCGGCATCAAGATTTGCCGTCATGGTAAGAACTAGCATCAAAACCCCTCCGATGAGCGGTCCGATGTATGGTATGAGGTTCAACAAGGCACAAAGCAAAGCGATCACCAGGGCGTTCTGCACTCCGAAAATAAAAAGGACTAAACTATAAATGATCACAAGAATAGAGATTTGTGCCAAAAGGCCAATAAAATATCGGGAGAGGAGATTTTTTATTTCTTTGAATGCTTTTGTTAAGCGATTGTGCGCAGAAGGATCAAAGAAGACCAAGACCGATCGCTCGAGTAATTTGGCGTCTTTGAGAAGAAAGAATGAAATGAACAATATCGAAAATAGGCCGATGGTCAATCCACTAAGCCATCCCAACAGAGTATTCAAAAATTCGGGAATCGCGACAAGATTCAACGAGTTCATCAGATTTTGATCCACCATCCATGATTGAATGACTTTTGGGTCTATTTGAAAATAAGCAGTAATTTCTTGGAGAAGTTGATTCAGTTTTAAGTCCAATTGATTGACATCCAACAATGAAAGGTTTTGTCCTTGCTGGATCACCAAAGGGATGAAAAGGGAAAACAACCCAAAAATAATTAAGAAGAAAAAACTCATGGTGATGATGACCGCCATGGTGTTTTGTACTTTGAGTCTTTTTTGAAGAAAGCGCATGATCGGTCGACCCATCAGTGAAATGACAGCGGCGATGAGGCAATAAACGATAAGCGATTGGAGTAAAAATAATCCGTATAGTCCTAAGGCGATAAGACAAAGGTAGACCACGGCACGGGTGATTCCTTGTGCGATTTCAATGGGTTTCATGGACTAAATATACGCAATTATTGCCATGCAAGGGCAACGGTACAGCAGGCTGAAATTGCGGCTGTTTCTGTCCTCAATCTTCGTGATCCTAGATGCACTTCAGTCATCTTTTTTGATTGCGCCAATGCGATTTCACACCTACTAAAATCACCTTCAGGCCCAATGAGAATGGTGTTGCGTTGTGTTCCCTGGACAAGCGAATGAAGCGGTTTCTTCTCTCCAGCCCCACAATGGGCAATCAACGCATCGGGATGTTGACTGACAAAAGAGTCGAAAGGAGTCAAAGGGAAAAGTGCAGGAAGATGATATCCCTGACATTGTTTCAAGGCGGCCACCAAAATTTTTTCGAGGCGTTCCATTTTTATTTGTGTTCTTTCCGAATGATCGCAGAGTAAAGGGGTAATGTGGGTGATGCCAATTTCAGTGGCTTTCTCCAAAAACCATTCAAAACGTCCGATATTTTTTGTTGGTGCAATGGCCAGGTGTAATTCGTAGGGGAGTGGTGGCACAATGGAAGAACCAATACGTATGCCTGTTGTCTTTCGAGGGTTCATGTGTTGGAGTTCTATAGTATATTGAATTCCTTTTCCGTTGGTAGCGTAGACGCTATCTCCCGAATTTTTTCGCAAAACTTTACACAAATGACGGCTTTCGTCAGGGGAAAATTCGACCACTGCATCGTGCTTATCCAAGTGAGGAAGATAGAAAAGATCCATTAGTTGATGGGAAGTCTTGCAGTAGCTGCTTGTTTTAATGAAGCATACTCTTGTGCTTTGAATTTATAATACCCGACAATGCCAATCATGGCAGCGTTGTCGGTTGTAAAAGCCATGGGGGGCAGGTGGATTTTCCATTGATGCGCCTCTCCCAACTGCTCCATGCGTTGACGTAATCCAGAGTTGGCTGCAACGCCTCCGCCCAAAGCAATCTCTTTGATGCCGGTTTCATGAACAGCCTGAACGATTTTATCACTGATGATGTCAATTAGGGTGTGTTGAATGGAGGCACAAAGATCTTCGCGGTTATCTTCAATGAAGGCTGGATGCTTTTGTTGCTGGTTGTGTAAAAAGTTAATCACCGCTGTTTTAAAACCGCTAAAACTCATATTGAGTCCTGCTACTTTTGGACGAGGGAAATCAAAAGCATGTTTGTTCCCGCTTTTTGCATAGCGATCAATGACTGGTCCAGCGGGGTACCCCAGACCCATTATTTTTCCACATTTGTCGAAGGCTTCGCCAATGGCATCGTCTAAAGTTGCTCCCAACTCTTGCATCGAGAAAACATCATCGACGCGAACAATCTGCGTGTGGCCGCCAGAAACCGTCACACCTAGAAAAGGAAACTGGGGTTGGGGAAATTCATCCTCGATAAAATGACTCAATAGGTGCCCTTGGAGATGATTTACTTCAAGCAATGGAATATTCAGTCCCATGCTGAGTGACTTTGCAAATGAGGCACCAACAAGTAACGACCCCAATAAGCCCGGCCCACGGGTGTAGGCTATCGCAGAAAGATCATTTTTTGAAATTCCCGCTTTTTTGAGCGCTTGGTCAACGACAGGGACAATATTTTGCTGATGGGCTCGAGATGCGAGTTCTGGAACCACCCCACCATAAGCAGCATGAATGTGTTGATTGGCAATGACGTTCGAACAAACTTTTTGGTGATTCAAGACCGCTGCGGCTGTATCATCACAAGAAGATTCTATGGCCAAAATGTAGCATGGTTTTTGTTCGTTCATTTCGTACCTTTATAGCTGCAAAAATACGCTTTCTTATCAAGAATTACCGCATCATATTGTCAGGGATTTTCGCCCTATTTGTACTCGCCTCTTTGGCGGTAGGCATGTTCTTTTGGTCCCCCAAGTTTCAAAATCAATTGGTTGAACGCATCACCAACCGATTGAATGCTACCTTGGAGACTTCTGTTCGTTTTTCCAAGGCAGCTGTCGATTTTCGCGGAAATATCCTTTTAGATGATTTGTTGGTGAGTGATCATCACAATGATAGTTTGTTGTATGCACAAAGAGTACGGGTCGATTTGGATGAATTCAATCGTGTGTTAGGCGATGATTTTACTTTTGGAGAAATCATTGTTGAGCACCCTCGGATTAAAATTAAAACTTATGTGGGGGAAGAAGATTCCAACTTGGATATCTTTTTTAAAAAAATCCGCGCGAATAAAAAAGACAGAACTCCTGTCGAAATAACCATTGATAACAGTAGAATTATTGATGGATACTTGTCGTTCGAGCAAGGAAAGCAGCGAAACAAAGTTGATTTAAAAAACATCAACGCGGTATTGTCTGATTTTTATTCAGCAGAAAAAACCCTCCGGCTAAATTTGGATCAAGGGACTATCCAACCAGAAGGCCTTGATGAGGTCATTGAGTTTCGTCTGTCGCTCGAGAAAAATGATCAATGGAAAATAGAGAATCTTCAGCTCAATTATTTGTCGTCAACGCTCAAGGGATCAGGTGTTTTTTCGCCAAAAGAGAAGGGTTTCCTAAAAGAAGCGACACTAACAGGTGATGTATTCCTTGCTGAATTCCCGGGCTTCAAAACTGTTTTCAATACAACACCCCTTTCTGTCGAATGGGAGGCCAAACAGTTGGACAGTCTACTTCTGGGTTCAGTTTTAATAAAAAGTAAGCAAACGGGTTTTCTCCTGTTACCGTTTTCTATTCCCTATATAGAATCGAGTAGCCGCTACCTTGATTTCGAGGATATCAAATTTCAACTTTCCTATCAAGAAGCCCAAGCAATCTTTCATCCTTCCATCATGCGCAAGGATGAAATTCTACATTTGGGGGGACAATCCCTTCAGGGAAGCGCGAACGTTTATTATGCCAACAATCAGGTTAATGGCGATATCTCTCTATCGCTTGATCAAGGTACTGTCGGGTCGCAATTCATTCTTAAAAAGCAAGAAAAGGCATGGGATTTGTCTCAAAAATTTGAATTGTTGGCCGTTAATTCTGGAGGTTTCTTGGGTAAAAACCAACTTGTTATTGATGATGCGAAAGGTGAGTTGCAGGCCATGATTCAGAAAGAAAAGGTTACGCTTCAAAATCTCGAGGCTGAGGTCAAGTCTTTTCAATTCAATGATCATTCTTTCGCTAATACTGCACTTACATTGATCAATAAAAATAATCAATACCTAGGTTCTTTAGAGGTCAACGACGATAAGCTTATGGGGAAGTTGCACTTTACGCGCACCCTGGGATCACAACCCATCACAGAAATAGAAGGTGATTTTGATCGCTTAGCACTTTCTAAACTTGGAATAACCCCCAAAGCCGCTGCGGTAGATTTATCTGCAGGACTTCAAGCGAGTATAGATGCTCGAGGCCCAAGGGAAATCACGTTGGCAGATATTACTTTTAAGAATCTTCATGAGGAAATCACCTTTGACGATGTGATTTTCTCCTTTTCGAATTTGGGGACACAGAAAAAAATTACACAATTTCATTCCGATGCTTTTCAGTTTGAAATGGCGGGGGAATTTGCCTATGTAGAAGTCGTTCCGCTAGTCCGTAAGGTAGCACAGGAAGCTTTGGTCATGCAGCAATCAAATGAGGATAAACCAGCCTATTTTGCTTTTGACATGTCGATCAATCAAGACCTACTTCTGGCTTTGTATCCCGACTTGATTACACCAGAAGACATTGAGCTTCACGGTGCTTTTTTTGGAGAGCGGGGACGATCAAATTTTTCACTGGCTTGGCCATATTTCTCTATTGACGGAGTAGAATTTCAAGGACTTGAGCTCTCTGCAGACATGAAAAAGAAAAACAACGGGATGGTGTTTTCTGCAGCGACCATACGAAAGGATAATCGGTCTATCAACGATTTGGTATTGAATGTTGATCAAGCCTCTGAATCCTTATCAGGCGAACTGTCTGGACGTTTTGATTCCACGACAGATGACGGTTTTTACCTCCAGTTTAATCATTTTTTCCGCTCGAAGCAAAGTCATTTGGTCTTGGATGAAATTATGTTTCAATGGGGCGATAACCTTTGGAAACAAGCATCCGACAAAGCTGCTGAAGCGGTTTATCTTTTCGATCAGAAGCGTTGGAAATTTGATCAATGGAAAATGCAATCGGGGCAACAATTATTGGCATTTGAGGGGGAATTTAAAAATCCAACCAATTTTGATGTCTTGCTCGAAACCAAAGATGTTCTCCTCGAAAAAGTTCTCCCAGTAAATGATAAATTCACAATAGCTGGTGCCTTAAACACGAATTTACAAATCACCCGGAACCTTGAAGAGCAATCCTTTTCAGGAGCTGTTGAAATTGGGGATTTGATTTTAAATAAAGTCACCATGGGTGATTTTGAATTAGCAGTCAGTGGAAGCCCTGAAATTAAAACCTATCAATTGACAACCCAGTTAAATTTGGACGGTAAAAATCAATTTATGGGGAAAGGAACGGTGTATGTTTCCAATCAATTGCCCAATCTGGACATCGATTTGGCGCTGAATGATTTTGACCTCTCCTTTTTATCTGCATTAGGAAAGGACAAGATGACCGATGTAACGGGCTATCTATCCACCGACCTCAATTTATGGGGACCTTTAAATGATATGAAACTCAACGGTCAGGGAGTCGTAAATAACGGGGGGTTTTATTTCCCCAGTATCAATGTTCGCTATGCTTTTGACGACAATACTCCTATCACCTTTAGAGATCAACAATTCTTATTGGATCGCGCTTCATTTGCAGATGCAAAGTCGGGAACAAAAGCCCAAGTTACAGGAGAAATGCAGCACACCAACTTCAATGCATGGACATTGAACCTCGAGGTTTCCTCCGACCGCTTGTTGGTATATGACAAACCTCAAAACCCCGAGGCTTTGTTTTATGGTCAAGGATTTTTAGATGGGAAAGCTCTTTTTAAAGGACCGACCAAAGCATTGACCCTGACTGTTAATGGGCGAACATCTGAGGGAACGACAATGACAATTCCTTGGAAAGAAGACAAAGGAATATCGGACACTTCATTTATAGACTTTATTGCAAAAGGGTCTGTCTTGAAAGAGCAGGTTACGACAAACATTTCTGCAGATGACGAGGCTTTTCGTGGATTTGAAATGATTTTTGATTTAGATGTTGATAACAACGCGCTTTTGGAGATTGTTGTGGACCAAACCTCTGGAAGTACTTTGGGTGGACGAGGGGCTGGTAACTTGCTCATCGAATCAAATTTGGACGGTAAATTCAATATTTGGGGAGATTTTATCACCGCTGATGGAGTTTATAATTTTAAAAATTTAAGCTTGATCGATAAAAAGTTTCAAGTACAACCGGGAGGAACCATTGTTTGGGACGGAGATCCTCTCGATGCTCAGCTAAATATAGAGGCCGTTTATCAAGTCCCTGGTGGTGCGAATCCGGCTTTGCTTGTAGATAACCCTAATTTTAATCGAAAAATACCGACCAATGTAACCATACAATTGGCTGGGAATCTTTTAAAACCCGATGACCCTATTTTTGATATTTCTTTCCCCAATACTACTGGCGTGGCTGTGGCAGAAATCAATTATCGATTGGCGGATCAACAGCGCCGGCAATTGCAGGCAATTTCCTTGCTCTCACAAGGACTATTCATCAGTGAGGTTTCTGTTTCCTTACAAGGAATTACCAATAATCTCTATGAAAAAGCTTCGGATGTTTTTAGCTCTATTTTGGGCACCAACGAAGGAAAGCTCAATGTGGGGGTAAATTATTTGCAAGGAGAAGAAAACAATGTTCTTGATGTGCAAACCGAAGACCGGATAGGACTTTCATTGAGCACACAAATCAGTGATAAAATTCTAATAAACGGAAAAATTGGTGTACCCATCGACGGGGTAGAGGAATCCGTTATTGTTGGGGATGTTCAAATTGATTTTATTCTCAATGATAGTGGTACCCTACGGGCCAAAGTGTTCAATCGCGAAAATGATTTCAGATATTTAGGCGACGAATTTGGTTATACACAAGGCATGGGAATGACCTATCAAGTTGATTTTGATACATTCCAACAACTTTTGCGAAAAATCAGTAAAAATGCCAAAGCTTCCTCAGTGAATACGGCAAACCGTTTGCCAATTGAACAAGGAGAAACGAGGAATGAAGACGACTGAAAACGTTGTCGTTTTTATGCATGATAATTTTTTAAAGTCTATTGGTGACATGACCGAGAGATTCGTACATTTGGAGCTATGCCAAATGAAATTAAAAAAGTAGCAGTATTGACCTCTGGAGGCGATGCCCCCGGGATGAATGCTGCAGTGAGAGCCGTTGTGAGAGCGAGCTGTTACCATCAGCTAGAGTGTTTTGGTGTATTTCAGGGCTATCAGGGCTTGATCGAAAATAAAATTGAACCTTTCTCAGCACGAAGCGTTAACAATATTGTCAATAAAGGAGGCACCATCCTCAAGTCTGCCCGTTCCTTAGAATTTAGAACACCGGAAGGAAGAAAAAAAGCCCATAAAAACCTACTTGCCCTTTCCATTGATGCGCTTGTAGTCATCGGTGGGGATGGCTCTTTTACGGGAGCAATGATCTTTCAGAGCGAGTTCGATTTCCCAGTGATAGGGATTCCAGGAACAATCGACAACGATATTTATGGTACACAATACACCTTAGGGTATGACACAGCGATTAATACTGTCGTTGAGGTGATCGATAAAATTCGCGACACTGCGAGTTCACACAATCGCTTGTTTTTTGTCGAAGTCATGGGGCGAGATGCAGGGCATATTGCCTTAAATTCTGGGATTGGTGCAGGAGCTGAAGAAATTCTAATCCCTGAAGAAAACCGTGGGTTAGAACAATTACTTGAATCGCTTAAACGCAGTGAAAAATCAGGAAAATCATCCAGCATTGTAGTGGTCGCCGAGGGCGATAAAACAGGGGATAATGTATTTGAACTCGCTGCCTATGTAGAAAAGAATCTTCCCTACTACGAGGTACGCGTTTCGGTTCTCGGGCACATGCAAAGGGGAGGATCACCCAGCTGTTTTGACCGTGTTTTGGCATCGAGAATGGGCATTCACGCCGTAGAATCACTGCTCGATGGAAAATCCAATGTCATGGTCGGAGTAATTAATGACAAAATGCAATTGACCCCTTTGGATCAAGCCATAAAAGGAGAGTCTGCCATCAACAAAGAATTACTAAGAGTAACAGATATTTTATCAATATAAATAAACATCAATTCAATCAAATTAAATTAAAATTATATGTCACTTAAAATCGGGATCAACGGATTTGGAAGAATTGGACGAATGGTTTTTCGTTCAGCAATGAAACAAAACGATGTCACTATTGTTGCCATCAACGATCTACTCGATGTAGATCATTTGGCTTATTTGTTAAACTATGACTCTGTTCATGGGAAATACGACGGAACAGTCACGGTCGAAAACGGTAATTTGGTCGTTGACGGACAAGTAGTTAAAGTCACTGCTGAGCGCAACCCTGCTGACATTGGATGGGGCGACCTTGGAGTTGAGGTTGTTGCCGAATGTACAGGGATTTTTACCACTCTAGAAAAAGCCCAATTACACATCGATGGCGGGGCAAAGAAAGTGGTTATTTCTGCTCCTTCGGCCGATGCACCCATGTACGTAATGGGGGTTAATCACCAAGAGGCGACAGCAGATCAGACCATTGTTTCAAACGCTTCATGTACCACCAACTGCTTGGCTCCTGTAGCTAAGGTGCTGAACGATCATTTTGGTATCGAGGAAGGGTTGATGACTACCGTCCACGCCACAACAGCAACACAATTTACAGTGGATGGTCCTTCGCGAAAAGACTTCCGTGGTGGGCGCAGTGCTTTGGTGAACATTATTCCTGCTTCTACTGGTGCTGCTAAAGCAGTGACAAAGGTGATTCCTTCACTGGTAGGAAAACTTACGGGAATGGCTTTCCGCGTTCCTACTGCGAATGTCTCTGTGGTAGATTTAACGGTACGTCTCGAAAAATCAACTTCTTATGACGAGATTAAAGCCGTTATGCAAGCAGAAGCAAACGGTACCATGGCCGGAATTCTCGGCTATACTGAAGAAGGTGTTGTTTCTCAAGACTTTATTGGCGATCCAAGAACATCCATCTTCGATGCTGGTGCAGGAATGGAATTGAATGGAAATTTCTTCAAAATCATTAGTTGGTATGACAATGAGTGTGGGTACTCCAATAAACTCATTGATTTGGCCAAGCATGTAAACGCACTGTAAACATGTATTTGATTGTTGATAGTGGCTCTACAAAAACCGACTGGTTTGCTGTTGATCCACAAGGTAAAGTTTTGTTCTCCACGCAAACCCTTGGTTTAAATCCACAGGTACTATCTTCAGCGATTCTCAACGAAAGAATCATCAATAACTATGAAATCTACTCCAATAGAGATGTGGTAACTCATCTCTATTTTTATGGAGCAGGTTGTGGCATAGCGTCAACAGTTGGCCGCATCCGAAAAGTTTTTGATGAGATTTTTCCCAATTGTGAGTTCATCATCAAAGAGGACACCTATGCGGCAGTTTATTCCACCGCCGAAATGGGCGTTCCTTCTATTGTGTGTATCCTTGGAACAGGATCTAACTGTTCCTATTTCGACGGAGAAAATGTGGAGCAATACATCACCTCGTTGGGATATATTCTCATGGATGAGGCTAGTGGTAATTTTTTTGGAAAACAATTGGTTAGAGGGTTTTATTTTAACGAAATGCCACAACATTTGGCCACCCAGTTTGAGAAAGAATTTGTCTTGGATGCCGATACAGTAAAAGAAAACTTATACAGAAAAGAGAATCCAAATACTTATTTAGCCAAGTTTGCCAAGTTTTTGATCACCCATCGTGAGGATCCTTACATGCAAAAAATCATTGAAAACGGTTTGGATCGGTTCATCAGACATCAGATATTACAGTTTGATAACGCGAAACAAATACCCATTCATTTTGTAGGTTCGATCGCCCATTTTCTAGAAAAAGAAATCAAGCAAAGCCTAGCAAAATATGATTTGACCATGGGACGAGTAGTTAAACGTCCTATCGATGGTTTGGTGGAATACCATATCCAACACATCAACGCGGTTTAATTCATCGACCAGTTCAATTTAGGCTGTAACAGCGATCATTGAAATCTCGATGCGCACAAATTTTGGTAGATTAGCGACTTCAACAGTCTCTCTTGCAGGGGCTGTTTTTTCGTTAAAATAACTGCCGTAGATAGTATTGACGGTTGCGAAATGATTCATGTCCCTAAGAAAGATGGATGTTTTGACCACATTTTCAAAAGTCATTCCGGCAGCGCTCAAAACAGCCGATAAGTTTTTCATCACCTGATGGGTCTCTTTCTCTAAATCTCCTTCCACCAAGGCGTTGGTCACTGGGTCAATAGGAATCTGACCAGACAAGTACAGGGTGTCTTTTGCCATAACGGCTTGATTGTATGGACCCAGTGGGGCGGGAGCATTTTTTGTTTCAATGATTTTCTTCATAATTATCGATTAAATGAACGATCAGGTTCTCTTCTTTTCTCGTATTTGAGATCGCTGAGAAGCCCCGACTTTATGCCTATAAAAAAGTACCAAGAAGTTCGAATACTAAAGGGGACCCAGTTAAAATTGAGTTGCCAGCTATCCAAGTCACGGTTGAAACGCAATTGGGTATAGGTGACTCCCTTGTTCTTAAAATCATACCCGCTAGACATTCCAATCTTCCATTTTCCATTGACATCAAAATCTCCAGAAACCATGAGTGAATTATTGGTAAAATCTCTCTGTCCAATGCTGTTGGCATACGTGAGGGAATAAGCAAGATTGATGTTCCAGTTTACTTTTGTACGGTAGAGGGGTGAATCGACATCACTATCCATTTCGTTTTCAGAACGCGATATGCCGTTGGCAAAATCTTCTGATACCCCAAAGAGATCATCATCCCGACCACCACCCGAAAGCCGTTCAAACTCGTTAAAGCTCAACGTGTCATCCAAATCATCTTCTGGTTCTTCTTCCTCCTCTTCCTTGGCGTTGCGTTGAAAGGTTTTGTTGTTCAACTTATAACGCATATTCATGTTCGCACTGGTCATGCGTGCAAAACC
The DNA here is from genome assembly GCA_011526265.1 of Candidatus Arcticimaribacter sp. Lineage (GTDB taxonomy): Bacteria > Bacteroidota > Bacteroidia > Flavobacteriales > Flavobacteriaceae > Arcticimaribacter. Next base: position 50,420 of record WTJN01000111.1, read on the forward strand.
CTTTCCATTTTTGATCAACAGGGTATTGATTCTCCTGTTTTCCTCATCTAGGGAATAGGGATCAAAGGTTGCGTTGAGGTTGACACTTAATTGGTCTTTAAATAATGATAACCCTGTACTCATTCGAATGGGAGAAAGTTTGAATGTTTCCGCGGCGAAATTATAACTCGTACTCAGATTGAGGTTATTCAGCAGAGTAACCTTTTTGAGTTCTGTTTGCAGGGTGTCTTTGGGCAATACTTTTGCTTCAAAGCTGTTGTTGACCGTAATGCCCATGGATTGTCCGTAGGAGCGAGAGGGACGTCCAAACATGGCGTTTTCAAATCGGGTATATTCGGCCGTATTGCCATCGGCATCAACGATGTAGGTGTCGTAATACTGGTCAAAGCTGGGTTGAATACCATAGCTAACAGAGGGGCGAAGCGTGTGGCGAATCGATTGGATTCTCTTCCCTTCTTTAAAATTAAATGTTCCGTAAACAGTAGTCCCCAAACTCGCCGAGAGGTTATAGGTTCGAAAGGCATCAAAGCCACTTACAGTGTCTTTGACAACCCCCTGTTCTTCGGAATAATCGTTGTAACGGATGGTATTGGGGGTCCAAACCTCCTTTAGAGTTCCCCCTGCGCTGACACTCAGGTATTTCGCAATTTTAAAATTCGTACTGATGGGCATCGTGTGTGTCACCCCCGAAACAGCATCTTGGAACATTTCTTTTTTAAACAGCCGTTCTTCGGTGGTTCTTATTCGGTTTTCGGCCAATGTTGTCAATTGAAAATTGATGTTTTGCAACATTCCCTTTTTCGATTTTCCTCGCTTTGCAAAAGGGAAAATTCGTTCCATGTTGGCTTGAAGGGTGGGAAGAGTTAAATTGGCCGACCGTGTATTTTTGTTTTGCGATAAACTGGTGGTCAATGAAATGTTGACCCTAGGATATTTTGGGAAAGTCTTTTGGTAGGAAATGGAGGAACTCAGGTTGTTGTTCAAAAAGTTGGCCGTGTTAAGTTGATTGATGGATTGCTGGAAATATTCACTACTACCATAATTGACTGAGGCTGAAAAATTTGAATAAGGACTAGCTTTTGGATCTTGACGGTGATTCCAACGAACATTGTATACGGTAGATTTGCTGTAATCATCGAAACCTCTTTGCCCGCTTACGAGTTTTTCAAACCGCACACTAAGGTTCCCCGAGTACTTGTACAACCTTTTGTAGGAAGACTGCCAGCGTAGGGCATAGCTTGCGTTGGTGTAGTAATCTCCCGTCAAATTAATATCCAAGTATTCGGAAATAGGCAAGTAGTACCCTAGGTTTTGGAGATAATAGCCTCTTTGCCTGCTTTCTCCAAAGGTGGGAAAAATAAGACCAGACTCTTTTTTGTCTCCAGCTGGGAAATAAGCAAATGGCACAAAAACAGGGGTGGGAACATTTTCGACATATAGGTTACTAAAACCTGCAATAATTTTACCTCCCGGGATGAGTTTTCCTTTTCTTATACGAATATAATAATCTGGATTTTCTGGGTCTGATGCTGTCGTGACTTTGGCGTTTTTGATGTAGTACAGGGAGTCGTTTTGTTTTTTGGTATAGCTCGAAAAAACATTCATTCCCCCTTGAGCGGTTTTTGAATTCCAGATCAAAGCTTTTTTGGTGTCGAAATTGAACCGTATTGAGTCGGGGTTCACTTCGTCGCGTCCCTGAATAAAGTTGGGTTTTTGAACCAAATTCCCAAGGGCATCCTTAATGCGACCAGCATAGACTTCATTCTTGGAATAATCCAACACAATTAAGCCCGCGCTCAATTTCATGTCTTGGTAGGTGATTTCGGCTTGGTTGTAAAGCCGCATTTTGTTTTCGCGCCGATTGATTTTTACAGAGTCTTGCGCTTTGTATTTGATCAAATCAAGCAACAAAGGTTTCTTTTCGGGAATACTGTCGGATACCTTCACTTGCACACTGTCTAGCTTGATTTCTGGGATGATTTCAAGTGGGGGTAAACTATCTGAATTTTGTGGGATGGGCCTGTTTTGCGAAAACGCATTCGTTATCGTTAACCAGCACAAAAACATCAATGAAAACGATAAAGGCGTTGTTTGCAAGGTGATAAAAGGCTAAATTTGTTCCAATCAATCGGTCAAAATTACATATAATTTTATTAGGCTACCGGTATTTAAGGATTTATTAGGAATGGATTTTTTGTGTCGTTCTTTTCTTCTTTTTGGCTGTTGGTTTCTGGTGTTTTTTGTTCCAAGTTCATTGGCAGCCCAAGACCATCAAACCCCTTTTGTGGTTGTGCTCGATGCTGGTCATGGAGGGAAGGATTCGGGCAACCGAGGGAATGGATACTCTGAGAAACATATTGCGTTGAATATCACCCTCACCATAGGGGAAATGTTATCCAGGCAATCGGATTTTAAGATCATATATACGCGTGATACAGATCACTTTATTCCCTTAAACAAACGAGCAAAAATTGCCAATGAAGCCGATGCAGATTTGTTTGTTTCCATTCACTGCGATGCATTTAGTTCTCCAAAAGCCTATGGTGCAGGCACTTTTGTATTGGGGCTCCACCGAAGCAAAGACAATTTTAGAATCGCACAAAAAGAGAATTCGGTTATTTTCTTGGAAGAGGACTATCAAACAACTTATGATGGTTTTGATCCCAACAACCCAGAATCGGTCATCAGTCTAGTGCTCATGCAGGAGGCTTATCTGAATCAAAGCATTGAAGCGGCGAGTACCATTCAAAAAAGTTTTGTGGCCAATTTAAACCGCAAAGATCGAACGGTAAAACAAGCTGGGTTTCTTGTGTTGCGGGAAACATATATGCCCAGTGTATTGGTCGAAGTTGGTTTTTTAACCAACCCAAAAGAAGGCGCTTTTTTAAATTCTAAACAAGGGCAAAAACAAATGGCACAGTCAATTGCCAAAGCCATTGTTAACTATCGGAATCAACTACAAGCTACCATTGGAAATGACATGAGTGAGGAAAGCAATTCATCGTCACCACAGACAGGGGCTTTAGAAACTCCTCCCAAAGAGGAGTCTGCAACAAAAAATGTCGATGAGAAAATCACTTTTCGTGTTCAAATAGCCGCGAGCTCTAAACGCATTGCTTCGACTCCAGAGAATTTTAATGGATTATCGCCCATAAATAGCCAGAAAAGTGACGGACTGATCCGGTATTTTTATGGGGGTACAACAAATTACAAGGCCGCGCAAAAATTAAAGAAAACGGCCATACGAAAAGGCTATCCCAATGCTTTTGTAGTGGCGTTTAGAAACGGCAAAAAAATTAAGATTTCCGAGGCAATCTCCCAGTAAAATAAAAGGTCAAAAGAGAAATTATGCTTAGTTTTGAAAACAAGTAAAGACCGCTATTTTGAAGATATCCAACGAAATTAAAGCCGCACTAATCGTTTTTGGTGGAATTTTTTTATTTCTCATCGGCTTTAACTTTTTGAATGGCACATCGCTGTTTAAGCGAGAGAACACCCACTACACCATTTATGAAAATGTGGAAGGGTTGCAGATAGGCACCAAGGTCACTGTCAACGGTCTTGCCGTGGGGAAGGTTAGTGCCATTGACTTTCATCCAAAATCAACACAATTGCTTGTTACGTTCAGTTTTAGAAATGATGTTATTTTTTCATCCAATAGTATTGCCGAGCTCTATGAGGCTGGTCTGATTGGCGGCAAATCGATTGCCATCATCCCTGTTTTTGATCAGGCACCAAGAATGAAAGATGGTGACACCCTGAAGGGGCGAGTGAAACCAGGGCTTACCGATCTTGTCAACCAACAGATCGCTCCATTGCAGCAAAAATTAGAGCAAGTTTTGGTCGATGCAGACTCGCTGTTCACAGGCATCAATGAGGTGCTCAATCAAGAGGGGAAAGCAAATTTAACCAACACACTTGCTTCACTATCCACCACCGTAGCAAACATCAATAAAGCGGCTGTTTCTTTCGACGGACTTTTGAGCGCTCAAAAGAACAACCTCTCCACCACACTAGATAACGTTTCTGTGGCCTCCAAAAATTTGGCTCAACTCAGTGACTCTCTCGCAGCAGCTAACGTGAAGCAAACGGTCACGACCCTTCAAAAAACACTCGCCGAACTCGATAAAACGCTAACCGCCATCAACCAAAAAGAGGGTTCAGCGGGGAAACTCATCTATGACACCGACTTGTATGAAAATTTGTCGGCAAGCACCAAGGAAGTTGAACTCCTTCTCCGTGATCTAAAAGAACACCCCAAACGGTATGTTCACTTCTCCTTGTTTGGAAAAAAAGAAACACCATATAAAACTCCACAGCCGAAAGAAGAATGACGATGATTGACTATTTACCGAATATTGTATTTGCGATTGGCCTTGGTGTTGCCATTTATTTTTTTTCCGGGAATGTAAAAAAAATCATGCGAAACATTCGCTTGGGGAAAACCGTCGATCGGAACGATCAAAAAGCGGAACGTTGGAAGAACATGGCGCGTATTGCTTTGGGTCAATCCAAAATGGTTCGTCGTCCGATTGCGGGATTTTTGCATGTCATTGTCTATGTTGGTTTTGTGCTCATCAATATCGAATTGTTGGAGATAGTGGTCGACGGACTACTGGGGACGCATCGTGTGTTTGCTCCATTTTTGGGAGATTTTTACAATATTTTGATCGGAAGTTTTGAAGTCTTCGCTGCCCTTGTTTTGGTGGCGGTCATCCTTTTTTGGACCCGACGAAATGTGGTACGCATTCAGCGTTTCAGTAAAGCAGAAATGAAAGGATGGCCCAAACTTGATGCCGACCTTATTCTGTATTTTGAAATTGTCTTGATGAGTTTGTTTTTAACCATGAATGGTGCCGATTTGGCCATTCAACAAAACTTTCCCAACGCCGAGCATTACCAACAAGCAGGGGCTTTTCCAGTGAGTCAGTGGTTGCTCCCTTGGTTTACTGGAATGGAGCTCACCACACTCATCGCGATTGAGCGCACCGCTTGGTGGTTGCATATCTTTGGCATTTTTGGTTTCTTAAATTACTTGTACTATTCCAAGCATCTTCATATTCTCTTGGCTTTTCCAAACACCTATTTTGCGAATCTATCTCCCAAAGGGCGGTTCGAAAACAATGCATCCGTGACCAATGAAGTGAAGTTAATGCTTGACCCCAATGCTGATCCGTTTGCAGCCGGTGGAGAAACTGAGGAGGTGGAGAGTTTTGGCGCAGCAGAAGTCACCGATTTAACGCAAATTCAACTTCTTAACGCCTACACTTGCACCGAGTGTGGCCGTTGTACCAGCGAGTGTCCGGCCAATCAAACAGGCAAAAAACTATCGCCCAGGAAAATCATGATGGATACCCGTGATCGCCTCACAGAAGTAGGGAACAACATGGACAAAAACAACGGTAGTTTTGCTGATGACGGGAAAAAACTTCTTGGTGACTACATCACGGCAGAAGAATTATGGGCCTGTACCTCTTGCAATGCATGTGTGCAAGCATGCCCAGTAGATATTGATCCGTTATCGATCATCATGCAGATGCGGCAATATTTGGTGATGGAAGAATCCAAAGCCCCCTCTGATCTCAACAACATGATGAGCAATATTGAAAACAACGGCGCTCCATGGCCATTCAATCAACAAGATCGCGTCAATTGGGCGCAAGAACTATAAACCAAAATTAATCACTATGCACAAAGAGGAAGCAGAAAGCTATTTACACAAGAAAGTAGAAAACGGGGAAGAAGTAAGCCCGGTTTTACCCGAGGGGATCAAAAACTATCTCATCGATATCGATGGAACAGTTTGTGATGATATCCCCAACGAAGAACCAGAGCGCATGGCAACCGCTGCCCACTTTCCTGATGCATTAGAAACGCTGAACCAATGGTACGATGAAGGCCACCTGATTTGCTTCTTCACCTCTCGCGTTGAAAGCCACCGTGCAGTGACGGAAACATGGTTGAAAGAAAAAGGCTTTAAATACCACAGTCTTTTGATGGGAAAACCTCGAGGAGGCAACTACCATTGGATTGATAACCACTTGGTCAAGGCTACGCGCTACAACGGAAAATTCACCAATTTGGTGGAGAAAGACGTGACCATTGAGGTTTTTGACGACGGACAACACGATTAAATCATTATCAATGAAAGTAGCAACACTTGCCGAATGCTTGGCAGAAGGAAGAAGCCCAGAGATTTTATTCTGGGTAGGATGTGCGGGAAGTTTTGACGAACGTGCCAAAAAAATCACCAAGGCTTTTGTGAAGTTATTACACAACGCAGGCGTTGACTTTGCTGTGCTCGGTGCCGAAGAAAGTTGCACTGGCGACCCGGCCAAACGCTCCGGAAACGAATTCTTGTTTCAAATGCAAGCTATGACCAATATTGAAGTCATGAATGCCTACGAAGTAAAGAAAATTGTCACCACCTGTCCTCATTGTTTCAACACCCTCAAAAACGAATACCCAGAATTGGGGGGCAACTATCAAGTGGTCCATCACACGCAGTTATTGAGAGACTTGCTTAATGAAGGTAAGTTGACCATTGCTGACGGATCGTTCAAAGGCAAACGCATTACTTTTCATGACCCTTGCTACTTGGGCCGTGCCAATGGTGTCTATGAAGCGCCCAGAGAATTGATTCGGAAACTGGATGCTGAGCTGGTAGAAATGAAAAGCTGCAAAAGCCGTGGATTGTGCTGTGGAGCCGGAGGAGCACAAATGTTTAAAGAACCCGAACCGGGGAACAAAGACATCAATATTGAGCGTACCGAACAAGCTTTGGAAACACAACCCGACCTAATCGCTGCAGGTTGTCCATTTTGTAACACCATGCTTTCTGACGGCGTAAAGAACAAAGAAAAGGAAGATGTGCTGCCCGTGATGGACATTGCAGAAATGATTGCAACGGCTAAAGATCTATAAAATGTTTGTCCCCTTTTCAGCATTACCTGAACACGCCAGGGTATGGATTTACCCTTCATCGCGTCCTTTTACTTCCGAAGAAAAAACAGCCATTGCATCGCGTATGGAGGAGTTTCTCTCGCAGTGGTCCACCCATGGCACGCCCTTAAAAACGGGTTTTGCGTTGCCTTATGATCACTTCATCGTGATCGGTCTAGACGAAGCAATTCAAGGTGCTTCAGGTTGTTCTATCGACGCTTCAGTTCGCCTTATTCAAACTTTTGAACAAGAGTTTGACTTGACCCTTTTGGACAAGATGAACGTTTGTTATCGCCAAGGGGAAGAAATCATTTACACTCCCTTAAAAGCATTTAGAAAATTGGCAAAAACTGCTGCGGTGAACCAAGAGACCATTGTTTTTAATAACTTAGTGGTGAACAAAGGTGAATATGAAAACCTTTGGGAGGTACCAGCCTACAACAGTTGGCACGCCCGTTTTATCAAATAAACTTTCTCCAATGCGGTACATATTTTTTCTTCTTTTTGGAGGCGTACTTTTTGCACAAAATCATCATGACCCTCTAGCCACTGCCGATTGGGAAGCACAGGAAAAGTGGGTAGACA
>WTJN01000117.1:0-4371 GCA_011526265.1 Candidatus Arcticimaribacter sp.
GAAGATGATGATAGCGCTGAGGTTTTCCTCGGGTCTTCATGTGATCTCAATTTGGAACAAGCGCGCGCTATGTCCCAAGCTTTGAGTGCTTTGGAAGTAGGCGGTGTTTCAAGTGAAAGAGTGGATAATAAGTTGCAAAAAAGCAACATAAACGAGTTTTTTTATAATGAATATTTGCCGTTTACGCGTGCTAATCACAAGTCGACACGCGGTAATGAAAGCTTGTTTCGAAATCATCTTGACCCGTTTTTTGCCAATCGAACATTGTGCTCTGTGAGCCGAACGGATGCTCAAGACCTGGCGGCAAAAATGCTCGATGAAGGTTATTCGCGATCTATGATCAATCGTGTCTTAATTTTATTGGGTCATATGTTTACTGTTGCTGATGAGTTGGGAATACCAAATGTACCCGATCGTAAATCACTGAAAATAAGACTACTAAAAATAACTAATCCTCGCAGTCCTCAGTTGTCACCTGAAGCCCGAGAGCGCTTGGTAAATTGTCTTCGAGATTCAAAAAATAAACATCTGCTATTCATTATTTGTTTTATTCTCCTCACTGGAGCCCGAAAACGTGAGGCTTTGGACGCAAAGTGGTGTGATATGAGTGTCGAAAGCGGTTTATGGCGTATTCCAGTGACAAAGTCTGGGCGTCCTCGCGTTGTTTACCTAAATCATTCCTGCATTGAGTTATTAAAGGCTTTAAAGAACAGTAAGCTTAAATCACAAAATGGGTATTTGTTCGAGAACCCACAAACTGGACTGCCGTATAAATGCATATATCATTCTTGGGATATTGTGAGAAAAGAGGCGGAATTAGATGGTTTCCGCATACATGATTTACGACATTGCTTTGCGTCAAATTTAGTAAATGAAGGTGTTCCCATTTATGACATCCAAGCGCTGCTAGGACATTCGAATGTCAAGACAACACAAAGATACGCACATTTATCGGGGAAGCGGCTTCAGGAAAGTGTTAATCGCGTGAACTTCTCGAGTAATATATAATTGTCTCCCATTACTCATTATTTCGGTGATGAGCGGTTACATCCGAGCAATTTTGATCTGCAAGTTAACAATTTAAACAGAATATTTCTGAATTCTGAGCTTTCGTTGATCCGTCGATTGCGCTATTTGGTATCCGTAAATGGAGGATTTTATGGACAAGATTACCATAGATGGGAAAGAGTATGATCTGTCGGATGCGTCTGCCGAAGTAAGGGCGCAATTGAACAATCTACAATTTGTTAATGAGCAAATTTTGCAGCGTAACAACGAATTGCAAATCGCTGAAACTGCAAAAATTGGTTATTCTCGCGCACTGAAGCGTGAACTGGAGAAAATTAATCAATAATGCCAAAGTTTAAGTTAGATGATAAAGAGTACGACGTCGAAGTTTTGAGCGCGAAAGCCCAGCAACTGACAGCTGATTTGCAGAATATTACTGCACGCATTCAAGAAACGAACAATATGATTGCCATACTAACTAAAGCGAAACGAGCATATATTGCTGATTTAAAGTCAGAGATGCTTTCTGCGAAAGCAGGCTTTGATTTTGGTAACGACTAAGAGGAAAAAATGCCGAAAATTACTGTAGATGGTATTGATTACAATACAGAAGACCTAACTGACAACGGAAAAGCGCAACTAGCATCGTTGCAATTTTTGGAAGTCCAGATGAAGAAGTTGCAAAGTGAAATTGCAGTTTTTCAAACTGCAAAAGCAGCATATATTGCTGCGTTAAAAGCAGAATTGGAAAAATCTGCTGAGTAACCTTTCAAAAAAGTTCACGAGACTTTTTCCTTTACCGTTTTTTGTTGCGTCCGCAGCGTTTGGTGAAGGTTTAACGGCTTACTTTCATAATGACAGTGTGAATGGGTTTCAGTTAAGTGACGCTTACGAAACCCATAACATGGGTCTGAGATATGAGACGGAAGATTACTATGCTCTAATCGACTTGGGCATAGTGTCACCGGACATGTATGTTTACCGAAACGAGTATCGTGAAGCAAATCGCTCTTTCGGTGAGTTGATTACACTTGAGCTGGGCCAACCAACTGGCGTCTCCGGATCACACTCTTATTATGCACGGATAAAGTCGGTTGGAGAGTTTGGCATCGATGAGATGCAAGATTTCGCTCATCGAATATTGTCCCTACAGCCTGTGAATGAAGTGAATGATCTGGTTCGCATGCCCGACAACACCTGGGTTGGAATTGGGCTGCGTTCTAACTACAACACTGATTTTTGGTTCATACGAGACACCACGCTATCCTATGACGCTTACATTGGGACTGATGCTGGCAGTATTCAGTTAGACGCAACAAAAGCCGTGACTGGCTCCTACTTTGACTACAGTGTTTCAACTGGACTTAATGCCGTTCTGTATGATGAAGTAGTTTCTGCAGCGCCAGTGCAGGCGAGTACGCGCCACTTGGTACCCTACGCAAACGTGAAAGTAGAATTTGATGCCTTCGGTTATGACTTTTACGTGAGCGAACGCATATCATTACCTACCATTGCAACTGATGACCGCGTGTTCGCGGTGCTGAGCGCGGGTATTACTTTTGATTTTTAAAATTCTATGCCACGTATACCGCTAAAGAATTGTGTGCATCTAGCGTGATTACAAATCCAAAATCAGTTGAAATTTCGGTGTATGCAAGTTCCTGACCAACGGACCTTATGATGTCTCCGTCGTCGGCGTTAAAGTCCCTGACGGTATCATGATTCATGCCAAGTGAGATCAAGAACGTGTCCGCACCCCCGCCTCCAGTAAAGGTATCTTTGGCTTCACCGCCCATGAATACGTTATTTAATTCGTTACCATAAATCGTTGATGACGCGTTTGAAGTGAATATACGCTCGACATTGTCTGGAACTTGGAAATCTGTAACATCTACAAGGAAAATAGTGTCGTCGCCTTCATCAGAATATTCATGGCAGATGTCATTTCCGCTCAAGTAATATACGTCATCACCCAATCCGCCAAATAAATTGTCTATTCCATCGCGGTGCTCAGGGTCGGCCTCCAGTATATCGTTTCCAGCACCTCCAAAAATTGTGTCGTTACCGTCAGATCCCGAAATTCTGTTATCGCCGTCGTTGCCATATATGACATCGTTACCCTGCGAACCTATTGCGTTTTCTATTACAGTTCCAAAGGCGATCCCTAGATTATCTACAGGATCCCAATTTGCAAATGGGACGGTAGAGTAACTGCCTGGGGAGAGGTCGATCACACAATCCGATCCAAGATTTGAAAAATCTAATAAATCAATTCCCCCCGCATCCCAGAGTGTTTTTGAAAATGGCTGGTTCTCTTGGAATAGGTAGTGTGTGTTGCCTGTATTATACGTTGTGTTCTCACCATAAAGATACTGCAGTGCTTGGATGTCGTATACTTGGAGTGTGTGTGAGATTGTCCAGATGGCATCACGTCCGGAGCCGTACCAACCCCAATCGGGGTCTTCATAGCTCATAAGCGTATAGTTGCTCACATCTAGCAATGTGCTCATTGTTTCTAAATTGGAATATGAGGTTTCGTGGGGATGTTTTAATCCCATCGCATGGGCAAGTTCGTGCATCAATGCAGTGAAGTACCAGCTCTCACCCTGTGAAAAGCTCTCATTTTGTGCATGTCTGTCAAACCAAACATCACCACTAGACGTCCAATATGTTCCTGGCTGAACCGCGAAGGCGGCGTAATCTTGGAAGTCCCCAGCAGATAAGCCTATTCGGAGTGTGCCTACCTGGTTTCCTTCTTCCACAACTTCGACAAATTTTATATTTATGATCTTTTCGAATTCGTGAAACGCTTTTCTAATGTTTTCTTTTTGGACTGAAGTGAACTCCAGTATATCACTGTTATATACGTAATTAGTCAGTTGATCTCCCTCATCCCATTGATAATCATAATCATTTTCATCCAAGAGTGTTAATTCAGGATCGACGAAGCTAAACGATAAAATTCTTTGATCGCCCTCACCCTTCCAAGCGTAATCGGTTTTGCGGGGGTTAGTGGGACTGCCATGCAGTAATGAATTGATTTCCGGGTTATTGCTAAGATCGAAGACTTGAGCTTTGGCTTTGTATTCCGAGATATAATTCTCGGAGTAGTCTTGATCAAAGGAAGGTATTTTCACATCATCTGGGGCGTCGTAAGCGGCGTCTGCAATTGGATGTATCTGGGCTTGATAAACGATGCTTTTAGGGGACGAGACTATTTCGATATGATCAGTTTGATCCTCATTTATTTCAAGAACGATATCACTTTCCTCTTGAATATCTTCTGATATTTGCTGACCGCTATCGGTGCTATCGGTGCTATCGGTGCTATCGGTGCTATCGGTGCTATCGGTGCTATCGGTG
>WTJN01000117.1:4471-5411 GCA_011526265.1 Candidatus Arcticimaribacter sp.
CTATCGATTGTGGGGCCGAGCCCCGTATCTGTCGTATCAAATATTGAGTGCTTATTAGAGTCCGTCCCGCCACAACTGGCGAGTATTTGTGACGCAACTATAGGGCTTAGCAGTTCCGTTCTTTTGACCGGCTTTCGTAGAGCGAAGATACGATTTATCTTGAGCATTTCTACCTATTGTGAGGATGGCTTAAAAATATACATAAGCGCACCAATAAATATGTAAATGTCGGCCAGGTTGAAGGAATATGGGTTTTCATAAAATATGAATGAGACGTTGAGATAGTCGAATACGCCCCCATACGCGATGCGTTCATATGCATTTGCAAGACCCCCACCGGCAAATAGGCCAGCGATTGTCGGCGCCCACTTCGCTTGGGACCTTACACCCCACAAGATTACTACTGCGCAGACCACAAGTGCGAGCCCGGCGAGTTGAAATTGTCGCGAGCTAGTTGCCTCACCCGCAATACCAAAGTTTATTCCGGTATTAATCGTATATTCTAAGTTAAACGATACAATGCCGAGGGGCAGCAGCGTCGTGCCGTTCAAGTCAATAGTAGTGAGTAGCAATCGAACGGCCAAAGCGCTAATAATTGAAGCTATAAGTAATAAGATCAGGCTGGAATTACGCGTCATTATGGGTCCCTTCATTTGAATGTGACGCTAACTCACTCTCTGAAAATCGTAAATAGATTTAGCCCTTTTTCCGCTCTTTTCTTGTCACGCCCAAACGTTGTGCTGTGCGAGTTTTAGGTAGTTGTTCATAACCTTCAAATCGCTCCAACCTCCTGCGCGCATAATTGCCGCTACATCATACCCCATTGTAAGAAGATCCTGCGCGGCTCCGACGCGCAGTGAGTGGCCCGACACTTCACTTTCCCGCGGGCGTTCGCCGCGTGTTTTGATAACAGCGCGCTTTATGATTTCACTGATGCTGC
>WTJN01000115.1 GCA_011526265.1 Candidatus Arcticimaribacter sp.
AACCTATACAGGTGTATTTAGTGAAATCCGCACGTTGTTTACCCAAACCCCAGAGGCGCAAATCCGCGGCTATAAACCGGGACGATTTAGCTTTAACGTCAGTGGAGGCCGCTGCGAAACCTGTCAAGGAGGAGGAATGAAAGTCATAGAAATGAATTTCTTGCCCGATGTTTTTGTTGAGTGCGAAACCTGTCACGGGAAACGCTTCAATCGGGAAACACTCGAAATACGGTATAAAGGGAAATCAATCGCCGATGTTTTGCAAATGACCATCAATCAAGCTTGTACCTTTTTTGAACCCATTCCCAAAATCTATCGCAAACTAAAAACACTCAAAGATGTGGGGCTGGGATATGTTGCGCTGGGGCAATCCTCCACCACCCTTTCTGGCGGTGAAGCACAACGGATCAAGCTGGCTACTGAACTCTCAAAACGCGACACGGGCAACACACTATTCATTCTTGACGAACCGACTACAGGATTACACTTTGAGGACATTCGTGTGTTGCTAGAAGTGCTCAATCACTTGACCGACAAAGGCAATACAGTCCTCATTATTGAGCACAACCTTGATGTGATCAAACACGTTGATTACATTATCGATATTGGGCCCGAGGGAGGAAAAGGTGGCGGGATGATTGTCACAGAAGGCACGCCTGAAAAGGTTGCCCAACATCCCGAAAGTCATACAGCACGCTATCTAAAAAAAGAACTTTCGCCCAATAACTAAACACCAAGAAAGATGAAAAATGCAGAGCAAAATCCAGCGTGGTCTCTATTTAAAATCATGGGAGAATTTGTCCATGGTTTTGAATCCTTATCAAAAATTGGTCCATGTGTTTCGATCTTTGGTTCGGCCAGGGCTCAACCCCAATCCCCCTACTACCAACTTGGAGTAGACATTGCTCAGACACTTGCAGAGAATGGATTTGGGATTATTTCGGGAGGTGGACCAGGAATCATGGAAGCGGCCAACAAGGGAGCGCAATTGGGCAAGGGAACCTCAATTGGACTCAATATTGACTTGCCTTTCGAGCAATCGGAAAACCCTTACATCGACCCAGAACACAATCTCCATTTCGATTATTTTTTTGTGCGAAAGGTCATGTTTGTCAAATACGCCCAAGCCTTTGTTGTATTGCCCGGCGGGGTGGGCACCCTCGACGAGCTTTTTGAAGCCTTGACGTTGGTGCAAACCAACAAAATCAAGCCCATACCCATCATTTTGGTCGGTGCATCTTTTTGGCAAGGCCTCATTGATTGGTTGAAAAACAGTCTGCTCAAAAATGGAATGATCAACGAAGAAAACTTACAATTGCTACAAGTGGTTGAGAGCAAAGAAGAAGTCCTTGATATCATTCTCAATTTTTACGATAAAAAAACCTTCGAGACCAATTTCTAGCCTGTGAAAAGAATCTTTTTTATCCTGTTTTTTTCTTGCGCTTTGGTGGAGCTGCACGGACAGTTTCACCCCGATTATTTTTTTAATATCGTTTTCCACGAAGAAAATAATACCCTCACTGTTCATCAAAAAATTTTTTTTGAAAATACCAGCGAAGCCCCCATGTCGACCCTATGGATAACCGATTGGGCCAATGCCTACCACTCTACAGAAAGTCCACTGGCCAAACGATTGGTCGAAGAGTTTAACCGCAGTTTTTATCTCTCCAGTAAAAACAAACGCGGGGGAACGAGCCTTGAAAATATTACAGTCAATGGAGAAAAAGTAACGTGGTCTCGACCTGCAGCAACGATCGATCAAATTCAGCTTGACTTGGCTACACCTCTTGACAACGCACAAAAAGTAGAAATCGAACTCAATTATGTTGTTCAACTCCCCGATGCAAAATTTACGGGCTACGGCATAAAGGAGAAAGAACATTATTTTTTGGATAATTTTTTAATGCATCTCGCCCGTTGGGAAAACGGCCAATGGGAAGTATTGAGCCACTTAGACTTGGAAGATGTCCCCCAATCATTTGGGGATTATCAAGTGAATTTTACAGTGCCCAAGCGCAAATGGCTTTTATCGAACCTGCAATTGGATGGAAAGACCATGGCCTCTACCTCTACGCTGTATCAATGGTCTGGATCTCAACAAAAACGACCCTTGTTTGTCATCGGTGAAACAGAAGAATACGATCAATTACACTTGCCCAGTGGCCTCACCATACATTCCAATCTCGAGGCACCCGCACTTACAAAAGGAGCCAAGCTGTTTAGTTTGGATAAAATCACGAATTACCTGACTGATTACTTGGGTGAATACCCACACGAGCAATTGCTGCTTTCACAAAAAAAGTACGACAAACGCCCTTTTTATGGTTTGACCCTAGTCCCGGGAATTCTGAAGCCATTTCCCCTGCAATTTGAATATGAAATTAAGGCGTTAAACACCTTGCTTTATGATTATCTCGCAGAAACCTTGGATGTGCATCCAAGGAAAGACTATTGGTTACTGGGTGGACTTCACTCCTACTTGATGATCAACTATGTGAAAACATACTATCCCAACAACAAGCTGTTTAGCCTGATCATGCGGCAACCCCTGGCTAAATTGTTCCTAAAAAACTATCATTTCACAGCATTGACGTTTGAACAAGCCTATTTGGAATTTCATGAATTTATACTGCGGAGAAATTTGCAACAAGCGCTAAATACCTCCAAAGACCAACTGATTCGCTTCAATGAACAAATTGGCAATCCCAGTCAAATGGGCACTTTGATGAATTATTTAGGGGATCATGAGGGCGAGAAAGTGAAACAATTCATTGCTCAAATCAATAATCAAACTTCCCCAAATTTAAAGGCCCTTTTTTCATCGATTTTTGCGACGGATAAAATCTCAGGTTTCGACCATTATTTCAATGCGCGGAATAGTCTCGATTTTTCGTTTGATTCCTTTGTGAAAAAAAAGGATTCTATTCAACTCACTGTTGCAGAAAAAAACAACATTGGATTTCCATTCACCCTCGGATGGATTAAAAGCGATACATTAATTAATCAACAGTATTTCAATAGAAATCAATTAAATAAAAATATTAAGGTCTCTGCTTTAAACGCTGATTATTTGGTGATTAATCCCACCAAAAAACTTCCCGAATACAACCCCAGAAATAATTGGCGAAGGTTGCGCAAAATACCTTTTAAACCGCTTCGATTGTCTTTTATCAAAGACCTTGAAAACCCTCAATACAACCAAGTTTTTTATAATCCTCGTGCCAGCTTCAATGCCTACGATGGATTGTTGCTCGGGGTGCGATTGAATAACAAAACTGTCAAGCTACGCCCCATGGTTTTTATGGTACAGCCTTTTTATGCTTCGGCCGTGGAACATCTGGTCGGTTCGGCTTTCCTGTCCTACAATCGTTTCGACGAAAACAAAGACATCTATCAAAAAAACTTTGTGCTTTCGGGATCGAGCTTCCACTACGACACCAACCTCAGGTACAGTGCTTTACGCGGGGGAATCACCTTGATTCGGCGCGATAATAACAATCTGCGCAACAACAAAAAAACGGCGGTTAACCTTTTTGGACAATACGTGCATCGAGATGGGAATCGGAACCAAACGGAAGCGCCGAATTATACCATCGGCGGATTGAAATACATTTATTCCAACAAAGGAGCCTTGCGGTATTCAACCTTCAACGGACAAGTTGAATTTAGCTCAACAGGCTTTGGGAAGATCCACATGACCAACGACTATAGACAACTTTTCAAAAGCGGTCGTCAGTTTTCCATTCGCACATTTGCGGGGGCTTTTATTTGGCGAAAAGACAGTACCTCCCCTTACTTCGATTTTGCATTGGATCGCCCGAATGACTATCTGTTCGAGTACTCTTTTTTTGGTCGCTCAGAAACCCAAGGGGTGTACAGTCAACAATTCATTCCCGCAGAAGGCGGATTCAAATCCAAATTCAACAATCCTTACGCCAATCAATTCATGCTTACTTCCAACCTGAGTTTTGGGCTATGGAAGTGGATTGAAGCCTACGGAGATATCGGGGTATACAAAAACATCAATCAACCCTCGGCTGTGAAATTCGACACGGGATTACGGCTCAACTTTGTCCCCGATTTTTTGGAGTTATATTTCCCAATATACAACAGCAATGGCTGGCAAACACGCGAAACTACCTATCCCGAAAAAATACGTTTCGTTTTGGTCCTTGAACCGACGACCCTCTCCCAACTATTTTCCCGAAAATGGTTTTAATGACTGATTAACAGTATTCTAGATTCTCATCTGAATTTTGTATTTTTGTACTGCTTTTAAAATCGATGAAACCAACCATAGACAGCACCCTATCAGACCTTTCCTTTGAAGCTTTCAAAGAACAATTGTTACACGATTATCGTTGCATTGTTTTAAGCCGCGCTTGCAGTGTTTTAGGTCGAAAGGAGGCCCTCATGGGCAAGGCAAAGTTTGGTATTTTTGGCGACGGAAAAGAATTGCCACAATTGGTGCTCAGTCGCTTTTTTCAGCCGGGAGATTTTCGCTCGGGTTACTACCGCGATCAGACCATCCTAATGGCGCAGGATCTGCTCTCACCCCAACAAATATTTGCTGCCTTATATGCGCATTTGGATCTTGAGGCCGAACCCATGTCTGGAGGACGTCAAATGGGCGCGCATTTTGTGACCCGAAGTATCGATGAAGAAGGAAACTGGTTGGATCTGACCAAACAATTCAATCACAGTTCGGACATCTCTCCTACGGCAGGACAAATTCCCCGTTCTATAGGTTTAGCACAGGCGTCAAAAATCTATAGAGCGCTCGATATTAAAACGAGTGATAAATTCTCCAACAATGGCAACGAGGTTGTCTGGGGCACCATTGGAAACGCCTCAACCAGTGAGGGTATTTTCCTCGAAGCCATGAATGCGGCCGGGGTATTGCAAATTCCCTTGGTCATGAGCGTGTGGGATGACGGCTACGGCATTTCAGTCGACAACGCAAAGCAAACCACCAAAGGCAGTATTTCTGATGCACTGAAGGGACTTCAACGCACTGCGACGCAGAAAGGGGTCGAAATCATGCGGGTCAACGGATGGGACTACCCCGCGTTGATGGAAACCTATCAAAAAGCCAGTGACTTGGCTCGAAATGAACATGTTCCTGTACTTATTCATGTCGACGAACTCACCCAACCCCTAGGGCATTCTAGCTCAGGATCGCATCAGCGCTACAAATCTGAGGCGCGCCTGCAATGGGAAGTCGATTTTGATTGCAACCAAAAAATGAGGGCTTGGTTAATGGAGACCAACATTGCCACCGATGAAGAATTGAACGCTATCGAAACCGCTTGTGAAAAAGAAGCCAAAACAGCAAAAAGCAATGCCTGGAAAGCCTACCAACAACCCATCAAAGATAAACAAGCAGAGACACTAGACGCCATCAAAAAGCTTTTGCCTCTAGTGGCCAACGACCCCAATCTACAGCTTTGCATCAAAGGGCTCGAAAACCAAACATCCCCCACCTATCGAGATCTATTTCGTGCGGGACGGAGTGCCCTGCGTATTTCGCGCTTTCAACAAGGGCCAGAAATCAATCAGCTAAAAAGTCTATTGGAAGAGCTACATACGTTTCTGAGCACCAAAATCAACAGTTTACTGTATAGCCAATCGCCCAAGCGACTGGCCGCCATTCCTGCTCTTCCCCCACAGTACGAGAAAGAAAAAAATCTCGTCGACGGGCGCATTATCATTCGAGATAACTTCAATGCGTTGTTCAAAAAATACGATCAACTTCTCCTCTTTGGAGAAGATGTTGGTCAAATCGGTGATGTCAATCAAGGGGCCGAGGGACTGCAAGCAACCTTTGGCGAAACCCGTGTTTTTGATACGGGGATCCGTGAAGCAACCATCATCGGACAAGGTATTGGCATGGCGTTGCGTGGACTTCGTCCCATTGCCGAAATTCAATACTTGGATTATGTTTTGTATTGCATCCAAACATTGAGTGATGACTTGGCGTCTACCCTATATCGTACTATGGGTCAACAATCCGTCCCGTTGATTGTCCGCACCCGTGGTCATCGGCTGGAAGGCATTTGGCACAGTGGATCCCCTATGGGCGGACTGTTGAGTTTACTTCGCGGGGTCAATATTCTTGTTCCGCGCAACATGACCCAAGCCGCGGGATTTTACAATACTTTGCTCAAAAGCGATGAACCGGCCATAGTTGTCGAATCGCTCAACGGATACCGCTTAAAGGAGAACAAACCTATCAACTTGGGAGAGTACTGTGTAGAAACAGGAAAAATTGAATGTTTACGTCAAGGGAGTGACATCACTGTCGTCTCCTATGGTTCGACACTTCGATTGGTGGAAGAAGCCGCCGAAGAGCTCGATAAATTGGGGATTGATACTGAAGTCATCGATGTGCAATCGTTGCTGCCTTTTGATGTTTCACAAGAAATCAAACAAAGTATTGCCAAAACCAATCGATTACTCATTGTAGACGAAGATGTTCCGGGTGGAGCTTCAGCATTTATATTGCAACAACTGCTCGACGAGCAGGAAATTTTCCCTCTCCTCGACAGTCCTCCACAAACACTAACGGCCAAAGCCCATCGTCCCGCCTATGGCAGTGATGGAGATTATTTTTCCAAACCATCTACCGATGATATTGTGGAGAAAGTTTATGCCATTATGCGGGAAACCAACCCTAAAAAATTTCCTTCCTTTTAAACGGAAACAATTTTTAACACCATTTCTTTCAGCAATTCGCTGACCGGATAGTTGTGGGCGCCTACCCCCTTGCTTTTTCGATCGATCGTTTGTAGAACAGTAAAGACCTGTGCCGTTTGCCGCAGTGAAAATTTTTTGGAGGCAGCTTCATAATCTTTTACAAAAAAAGGATGAACCCCAAGGGCTTTTGCTGCTTGCGAAGGAGAGGGCAAACTGTGGTACATGAATAATTTTTGAAAAAATAAAAACAGCGTACTCACCGTCACAGTGATTGGATGCTGGTTGGGGTTTTGTGCCATGTACTGAACAATCCGATAGGCGAGATGAAGATTGCGTGACCCCAACGCTTTTTGCAACTCAAACACATTGAAAGCTTTACTGAACCCGATATGCTTTTCGATAAGCGCGGGGGTTACCTCTGTAGATTCTCCCAATGCCAGCGATAGCTTTTCCAACTCGCGATCAATCTTCCCAAGGTCGCTTCCCAAATAGGCGGCCAGCATGCCCAAAGAAGTTTGGGCCAAGGACAGCTTGAAATGAGTAGCTCTTTCTGCAATCCAAGAGGGAACCTTGTCATCATACAACGCTTTCGACAAGAAAACAATTCCGTTTTGTGTGATGTTTTTCACCACTTTTTTCCTTTGGTCGACTTTCTTGTATTTGTAACACAATACAAGCACTGTTTGTGCCTGCGGTTTTGCACAATAGCTTGCCAACTGATCGATGGACCGTTCCAAGTATTGCGCTTCACGGACGATGATCAGCTGCTGATTGCCCAACATTGGGTAGCGTTTCACCGCTTCGAGAATTTGATCGACATTAGTGTCCTTGCCGTAAAGTACAGTCATGTCGAAATCGCGGGCGTGTTCCTCCACCACCCTCGCCATCAATCGATCACTGATTTGGTCGATGAAATACGGTTCTTCCCCCATGAGAAGATAAACGGGAGAGAATTGTCCCTGTTGAATGGTATTCAGTATGGAAGAAAAGGTATTCAATGAGAAAAAATTAGCACATTTGTAGCATGGATCAACTCAACTTTCGCCCGTTTAAGGCGATACTCAAAAATAGAGAAAATAAGCAATATATTCTCGACCCTGTGCGCAAAAAAGAAGTTGTTCTAACCCCTGAGGAGTGGGTGCGACAACATTGCATTCAGTTTCTCCTCCACGAAAAATCATACCCCCTTGCCTTGCTTAATGTCGAAAAAAAAATCGACCTCTTTGGCACCACAAAACGCTATGATATCGTGGTGTTCAACCCCAGCGGCGAATTGGACATTTTGGTCGAATGCAAAGCCCCATCTGTGAAAATCACCCAAACCACTTTTGATCAAATCGCGCGTTACAACCTTCAACTGAAAAGCAACTATCTTATGGTCACCAACGGCCTTTCACACATTTACTGTCAGATGGATTACCAAAACAAACGGTATGATTTTTTACCGGAACTTCCCAATTATACTCGTCAATAATGCGCGTTGCTATCGTAATTCTCAACTGGAACGGCCGTGCACTCCTCGCACGCAATCTTCCCGCATTGATTCAGCACAGTTCCAATGCATCGCTATACATGATTGACAATGCCTCTACCGATGATTCTGTGGCCTTTGTCCAAAAACACCACCCTGAGGTAAGCTGTATTGTTTTAGATAAAAACCACGGCTTTGCTCAGGGCTACAATATAGGATTACAATCAATCGATGCAGACCTCTATTGTCTACTCAATAACGACGTGGAGGTCACTCCCCACTGGCTTGACCCAGTGTGTGAAGAATTTACGAAAGACACAACGGCCATTGCCCAACCGCTACTGTTGGATCAAAAAAACAAAGCGTGGTTTGAATATGCCGGTGCCGCAGGAGGCTACCTCGATCGTTATGGATTTGCCTACTGTAGAGGGCGGATTTTTGAAACCCTCGAAAAAAACACAGGCCAATACAGCCAAACGCAGCGATGTTTTTGGGCTTCAGGAGCCTGTTTTTTTATCCGTGCGAAAGTATGGAAAGAACTGGGCGGTTTTGATGCAGATTTTTTCATGCACCAAGAAGAAATTGACTTGTGCTGGCGCGCCTTTAATATTGGATATACGACCAAAGTAATCGGCCGTTCGAATGTCTATCATCAAGGGGCGGCCTCCTTAGCCCCTTCCCCACAAAAAACATACTTAAACCACCGAAACACACTGTGGATGCTCCAAAAAAATCTACCTGCTCACAACCGCTTTCAGATTCTCTTTACCCGCTTGGTCCTCGATGGACTCGCCGCAGGCCATTACCTACTCAAAGGAGCGTCCAAAAACCTCTTTATGGTATTGAAAGCTCACGCGCATTTTTATTGGTATTGGACAAAAAACGAAAAAAAACGAAAAACCCCATCCAACGGCACTTCACACTACAAAGTAAAATCCATTGTTTGGAATTATTTTTTATTAAAAAAAAGCAAATTTTCAGCTTTAAAAGCCCATAAAGCCTGAAAAACACTAATTTTAATGCTTAATTATTAACCCAACAACCACTCACAATGAAAAAACGGATTTTAGTTTTTGCCTCCGCAAGTTTATTTTTGGTTTCCTGTGTGTCGTCCAAAAAATATACCGAGCTCGAAGCTTTGCAAAAAAGCACCAATGATTTACTCAACACTGCTACGATGAAAATCAACACCTTAGAAGATGACAAGGCAGCAGCATTGGCCAATGTAAATTCGCTGGAAGAACAACTCAAATTCCTTAAGGCCAACAACCAAGATTTAATCAACAATCTGGGTAATTTGACCACCCTTTCTCAAAAAGGCGCAGAAAACCTCGAAAAATCATTGGAAAGCCTGCGTGAAAAAGATACACGGATCAAGTCGTTGCGTGACGCAGTAACACGAAAAGACTCGGTCACCCTTGCCTTGGTTACCAGTCTAAAAGGTGTGTTGGGCAATATGAACGACGATGACATTGAAATCAATGTAGAAAAAGGAGTGGTCTATGTCTCCATTTCTGATAAATTACTTTTTAGAAGCGGTAGCTTCACTGTCAACAAAGCAGCCAAAGAAGTATTGGGGAAAGTCGCCACCGTGATCAACAACCGCCCTGAATTAGAATTTATGGTTGAGGGTCATACAGACAATGTACCCATCAAAGTCGAAGGAACCGTTGATAACTGGGACCTTTCTGTGCGTCGTGCGACTTCTGTAGTGCGGATTCTACAAAAAGACTTTGGCGTTGCTCCAGAGCGAATGACCGCTGCCGGTCGCGCCGAGTTTATGCCTGTTGCTGAAAATGATTCTGCAAAGGGGCGTGCAAAAAACAGACGAACAAGAATTGTGGTTTTGCCCAAGCTTGATCAGTTTTATGACTTAATCAACCAAGGAATGGAAGCTGCTACCGAAGCCGCTCCTTCCGATACATCAACCCAGGAATAATATATTTTTTACTCTCGTAGAAAGCGTCCTTTTTTAGGGCGCTTTTTTTTTAGAGTAGGTCTAAACTACCTTTGCCTTCGCGAATAATTTCAAACGGGTCAACCGTTAAGTCCACAACTGTTGACGCCTGTTTGCCACCCGCCTCGGCCAACAGAAGAATATCGACCTTACCGTCCCAAAGCGAGAGAATTTCATCGGGATCAGAAGGATATATCTGTAGCGTATCGGGGTGATGCAAGGAGGTGGTCACCAAAGGAGCCGACAGCATGGGCAAAAGGACCTGCAATATCGGATGGCTTGAGATGCGCACACCAATCTTTTTTCTCTTGTGGAAAGGGCGAGGCAAGCGTTGTGCAGTTTCCATCAAAAAAGCATAGGGACCAGGCAATGTTCGTTTCAATAAGCGAAAAATGCGGTTATCCAAAAGGTGCACATAGGCCGATAACGCACCGATGTCTTCAAATAGAAAACTCAAAGGCGCTTTTTCCAAGCTCAACTGCTTTGCTTTCTCGAGCTTTTTTAATCCCCCCGCATGGCTACTCAAACAGCCCATGGCATAGACGGTGTCGGTGGGATAAATCAGCAGGGCACCACTTTCGAGCGCTTGTGCAACTTCGGCAATGTCACGGCGATTGGGTGAACTGGAATAGAGGGTATAGACCGTTGATTTCACGAGAGTACATTGAGTTTGGCAAAGCGCAGTAATAGCTTTTTCTCGCCCTGATGGGCAAACTTAATCGTGGCTTTTTTATCGTTCCCCTGCCCTTCGATGGCTACAACAACTCCTTTTCCAAAGCGTTGATGCTCGACCTTGGTCCCTGTGGACAATTGAAGTACTTCTGCAGTAGACTTCTGAGCGGGAGTATCAGCGTCCATCCGTCGAAGTTTTTTCAATTGACGGGCGTTGGGCTGATTATTCGGTTTGCCGTCCCAGCTGGAAGGCACCTGAGAGGATAATTTGGTCGGAGGGTGATCTCCAAAAACCGATGGATTCACCAACGGTTTATAGCTATAGTCTGATTTTGGAAGCACGTAGTCCAAAAACGATTCGTCAATCTCTTCAATAAAGCGACTGGGTTCAGCATCGTTGAGTTTTCCCCAACGGTAACGCGATTGGGTGTAGGACAAAAACGCTCGTTGTTCTGCTCGGGTTAAAGCTACATAAAACAAACGGCGCTCTTCCTCGAGTCCCGAACGTGAATCCAAATTCATGGCCGAAGGGAAAAGATCCTCTTCCATCCCAACAATGTATACATAGGGAAACTCCAATCCTTTGGCCAAGTGAATGGTCATCAAGGATACACGTGGA
This sequence comes from Candidatus Arcticimaribacter sp., assembly GCA_011526265.1. Classification (GTDB taxonomy): domain Bacteria; phylum Bacteroidota; class Bacteroidia; order Flavobacteriales; family Flavobacteriaceae; genus Arcticimaribacter. The sequence continues at coordinate 11,416 of WTJN01000115.1, forward strand.
GACTGATCATCATTGTTTTCATTATCAAAGTCGGTGGCCAGGGCAACATCTTCCAAGAACTCGGTCAAAGAGCCCGTTGCATCAGCCAGTTCTTGCTGTCCTTCGGTAAAGTCTTTGATCCCGTTCAACAGTTCTTCAATATTTTCGATTTTGCTGATTCCCTCGGGGGTACCGTCTTTTTTCAGGTCAACCACAATGCGGGTGCGTTTGGTCACTTCATCGGCAATTTCAAAGGCGTTGGCATTTTCGTTGAACACCTGCAACGACTGTATCAAAGTGATAAAGTCGGTCAGTTTTTGTGCAGTCCCAGCATTCACTCCTATTTGCAGTTCAATGGCGCGTCCAGCTACTTCAAAAATAGATAAACCGTGTTTTTTGGCCCCCACAACCAGTTTATCCACTGTGGTTTGACCAATCCCACGGGCGGGATAATTGATGATTCTTTTTAAACTTTCTTCGTCCTTGGGGTTCACCAAAACCCGCAAATAGGCCAACACATCTTTAATCTCTTTGCGCTGATAGAAAGAAAGCCCACCATAGATGCGGTAAGGAATATCGCGTTTTCTTAGGGCGTCTTCCATGGCCCGCGACTGAGCGTTGGTGCGGTAAAGAATCGCAAACTGGTCATAATGCATTTGCTCGCGCAGCGAAAAATCAAAAATACTTCCTGCCACATAGCGCCCTTCATCGGCATCGGTTGGGCAGCGTTGTACTTTTATTTTCGCCCCCGTGTCATTGGCCGTCCACACCGTTTTTTCCAGTTTCGTCTTGTTGTGCTGGATGATCGAATTGGCTGCATTGACAATGTTTTTTGTCGAGCGATAATTTTGCTCCAAACGATACATGGCGACCTGTTCGTAATCTTTTTGAAAATTCAGAATGTTGTTAATATTGGCACCACGAAAAGCATAAATGCTTTGTGCGTCGTCGCCCACAACACAAATGTTTTGAAACTTATCCGAGAGTGCACGGACAATCAAATATTGCGAATGATTGGTGTCTTGGTACTCGTCGACCAAGATATATCGAAAACGGTCTTGGTATTTGGCCAACACATCCGGGAATCGATTGAGCAGTTCGTTGGTTCTCAAAAGAAGATCGTCAAAATCCATGGCTCCCGCTTTGAAACACCGGTCTACGTACTCTGCATAAATTTCACCCATTTTGGGGCGCTGTGCCATGGCATCGGCTTCTTGCAAATCAGGTTCGTTGTAATAGGCCCGCACCGTAATCAAACTGTTTTTGAACGACGAAATACGGCTGCGTATTTGCTTGGTTTTATACTGATCTTTGTTGAGTCCCATTTCTTTGATGATAGAGGCCAACAAACGGTCGCTGTCTTGGGTGTCGTAGATGGTGAAGTTGGATGGATATCCTAGCTTATCGGCTTCGGCACGAAGAATGCGTGCAAAAATGGAGTGAAATGTACCCATCCACAAATTCTTGGCTTCGCTTTCACCCACCAATTGTGCGATGCGTTCTTTCATTTCGCGCGCCGCTTTGTTGGTAAACGTTAGAGCCAAAATCGAAAAAGCGTCCACACCTTGAGTCATCAAATACGCAATGCGGTAAGTCAAAACCCGGGTTTTCCCCGAACCGGCCCCTGCGATAACGATCAATGGACCGTCCTTATGCAAGGTCGGCGCGCGCTGCGCTTCATTTAAGGCGTTTAAATTTTGGGTTAGATTGTCCATGTAATTTGCGCTCTAAAGTACATATTTCCCGCTGCCCCTTGGGAAAAAGCAGGTCTATTTTTATTGACAATTTGTTCATTATTTTTCATTCTGTTTTCCTCTTCGCTACCCTACCTATTGTAACAAAACCAGCTATTTTAAATCAACGCTGGTGTCAACCCCCTCTAAAAAGCTTGACAACACCCTATTGAGAAAAAAAATTGATCCAAGGATTAATCGATGGTTTTAATGCTGAGGGTAAGGTTTTTTTCTATTTTTATTGCATGAGAACACCAACACCATTGACCCCGATCGTATTGCTTTGTTTTTTCAATGTGCTTCAGGCACAATCCCAATGGGACGATCTTGAAGCGAAAGTTATTCAGTGGCGACACGAAATTCATCAAAATCCGGAATTGTCCAACCGTGAATTCAATACGGCCAAAAAGGTAGCTGATCACTTGCGATCTTTGGGCATGGAGGTGCAAACGGGAATCGCCAAGACTGGTGTGGTAGGACTTCTCAAAGGGCAACGCCCGGGAAAAGTCGTTGCCTTGCGTGCAGACATGGATGCCTTGCCGGTAACAGAAACCAATGACCTACCCTATAAGTCGACGGTCAAAGCCACTTTCAATGGACAAGAAACAGGCGTATCACATGCCTGCGGGCACGACACCCATGTTGCTATCTTGATGGGCGTTGCCGAATATCTTGCACAAAACAACGATTTTGCAGGTGCGGTAAAATTCATTTTTCAACCGGCCGAGGAAGGTCCACCAAAAGGCGAAGAAGGCGGTGCCCCTTTGATGGTCAAAGAAGGTGTGTTGGACAATCCCAAGGTCGATGCAATTTTTGGCTTACACATCAACTCAGGGACGCCGGTAGGAACAGTACGCTACAAATCGGAAGGCATCATGGCCGCTGCACAGCGCTTTACCATCGATATCAAAGGAAAACAATCGCATGGATCCACGCCATGGGCGGGAGTTGACCCCATTGTCATCGCGGCACAAATGGTGACAGGACTGCAAACCATCATCAGCAGGAATGCCGAGCTCACCCGTGAAGGGGCCGTTATCAGTGTGGGCTCTATTCATTCGGGCATTCGATTCAATATTATCCCCGAAACCGCCACCATGGTGGGAACTGTTCGCACCCTAGACGACGGCATGAAAGTCCTGATCCGCGAGCGGATGAAAGAAATGGTTCCTAAAATTGCCGAAGCCTATGGTGGTGAAGCGACCATTGAGATCGAAGAAACGGCGGCGCTGACCTATAACGACCCAGATCTCGCAACTTTTGCCGTTAAAAGCTTGGTCGGTAGCCTGGGCGAAGCCAATGTACAAGAAATGAGAGCGGTTACCGGTGCGGAAGATTTTTCCGCTTTTCAAGAAAAAGTACCGGGCTTCTATTTCTTTCTCGGTGGAATGCCCAAAGGGGCTGATCCCAAGACCGCTCCTTCGCACCACACCCCTACTTTTTATGTAGACGACGCAGGGATGCGCTATGGTGTTCGAGCGATGGTGCAACTTACACTCGATTATCTGAAATAGTTACCAAAGAATTTTGGTCAACGCGACTGAGCATGCAATTGGGCGTAGTCCCAACCTTCTTGCCACCACTGGTGCATCTCGTGCCGGTCGAAAACCAATGAATGGGTGGTCAATACCCGCGGTGTGAAATACAACCGCAATTTAACCCCTCGCTCTTTGGCCAGCAACTCTCCCACCTTGATGTTGTCATCGGTTATGCGATCGCCCATGAAATCGAGCGTCGACAACAAAACATCGAAGGCGTTGCGCGAACGCATCCGGTTGAGTTGCTGCACTTCGGTATTGAGCATGATGGCGTCAATGTGCGTGGCCCCACGGCGAATGGCTTCTTCAATGGCGATGATGCACCCAAAACCACCATCGGCGTATTCATAACGATTCTTGATGACCAAACTCATGAAAGGAACGTAGTTGCATGAAATCCAAATCCAATCTAAAAAGTCCTCATAGGTACAAGAGCGGATACTTTTATACTCTGTCGTATTCAAGGTGAAATTGGCCACGGAGATCACGACATCTTTGGCCGAGTTGCGTACTTCTTCAAAAATTTCTGGTGTGACATAGGTTGCAATCAATTCCCGTAAACGACGACTTTCACCAAAAGTCTTTTTACCGCGAAGAAAGTTCTTGACCACATTGAGGTGGTTGATTTTGATTTTTGACAAACGTCCGCTTCGTTTGACAATGAACGGATTGTTGGAAAAAATTGCCTCCTGAGTCACCGAGGTAAAGGCTTTGTGGATCGCAGGAATCTGCTGCGCCGCCAAGTGACTGACCAACAGACTACCTGTAGACGTCCCCAAAAACAGCGCATAGGCTTGTTTTTCTTCTTCCAACAAGTATTGCGCAACCCCGCCGGCAAAGGCCCCTTTGCTACCGCCACCCGAAATCACCAACGCCTTTTTTGTGTTCATTTCAATTTAATTACTGTCCTAAAAAATTGCTGTCAAATCTTGGGCAAATTAACGCAAATGTTTTAATCTTATCCCATGGAAACCCTCCAAACATCGATCGAGTACCTCAAGGGCGTTGGCCCCAATAGGGCACAACTACTCCGCGAGGAACTGGGTCTCCGCACCTTTCAAGACTTGCTGCACTTTTTTCCCAATCGCTACATCGATCGTTCACAGTTTTACACCATTGCGTCTTTGCCCAAAGCCACAGCTGAAGTTCAAATCAAAGGGCAAATACTATCCTTAAAAATGGTGCCACAAAAACGTGGGAAACGCCTTGTTGCTATTTTCAGCGACGGCCAATCGACCATGGAAATGGTGTGGTTTCGCGGACACAAGTGGATTCAAAATCAATTGAAAACCAATCACCCCTATATTGCTTTTGGCCGTTTATCGTGGTATGGACAAAAACCCAGTATTGCCCATCCGGAATTGACCCCCGAAAATGAAGCTGAAAATCAACACATACAGGGACTTCATCCGGTTTATCCGTCGACCGAAAAACTGGTCAACAAAGGAGTGGGGCAACGCATCATGAAACAAACCGTGGCCCAGCTTTTACAACTTACCCGTACACATTTTACCGAAACACTTTCCGAGGGTTTGATCCAAAAACTGCAACTCATGCCGCGCAGCGAAGCCTTGCATCAGGTGCACTTTCCCAGCAACACCCATCAACTGGCGAATGCGCAAAGGCGACTCAAGTTTGAAGAACTGTTTTACATTCAGTTGCAACTCATTCAGAAAAATCGATTGCAGAAACAAAAAATAAAGGGTTACCCTTTTGAGTCGGTAGGGCCTTTGTTTCATGATTATTACACGAATTTTTTGCCTTTTCAGCTCACTGGAGCCCAGCAACGGGTAGTCAAAGAAATTCGCAACGATCTCGGATCGGGACGACAAATGAATCGTTTGTTGCAAGGAGACGTTGGAGCGGGCAAAACCATGGTGGGTCTTTTGAGCATGCTCATTGCCATTGATAACCACTATCAAGCCTGTATGATGGCGCCCACTGAAATCTTGGCGCAACAACACTATCAGTCACTCAAAGAAGCACTCAACAACATGCCGCTTTCTGTGGCTTTGCTTACAGGAAGTGTCAAAGGCAAAGAAAGAACAGCCATTCTTGAAGGATTACAAAATGGTGAAGTACACATTCTCATTGGCACCCATGCCTTGATCGAAGACAAGGTGCAATTCAAAAACCTAGGGTTGGCCATTATCGATGAGCAACACCGTTTTGGGGTGGCGCAACGCGCAAAATTGTGGCAAAAAAACACCCTCCCACCCCACGTCCTCGTCATGACAGCCACGCCCATCCCGCGCACTTTGGCCATGAGTGTTTACGGCGATCTAGATATCTCCATCATCGACGAACTCCCCCCTGGGCGCAAACCCATTAAAACTGTGGTGCGCAGCGATGCCCAACGGCTACAGGTTTTCAAGTTCATCAAAGACCAAATTGGGTTAGGGCGACAAATCTATGTGGTGTATCCGCTCATACAAGAATCCGAAAAAATGGACTACAAAGATTTAATGGATGGCCACGAGAGTATGGCTCGGTACTTTCCGCTACCAAACTATCAAATCAGCATAGTGCACGGACAAATGAAACCCGCCGATAAAGCCTACGAAATGGAACGTTTTGTACAAGGAAAGACCCACATTATGGTGGCCACTACCGTCATTGAAGTGGGGGTCAATGTCCCCAATGCCTCGGTCATGGTCATTGAAAGTGCCGAACGCTTTGGCCTATCGCAACTTCATCAATTGCGGGGACGCGTGGGTCGCGGTGCCGATCAAAGCTTTTGCATCTTGATGCGCGGCAACAAAAGCTCCGAAGACTCCCGCACCCGACTCAACACCATGGCTCGCACCAATGACGGCTTTGAAATAGCAGAAGTAGATTTGAAAATGCGTGGCCCTGGAGATTTGATGGGCACCCAACAAAGCGGGGTTTTGCAGCTCAAAATCGCCGATGTCATGAAAGATCAAGAAATCTTGAAAACGGCTCGACATCTGGCGCGAACGCTTCTTGAAGAAGATCCGCAGTTGCAAAAACCCGAACACCGAACCATTCGGCAAACCTATGCCAAAATTACCACCCACAAAAACATATGGAATTACATCAGCTAGCCCAAAAAAAATGACAACGGGTTACTTATATTTGCAATCAAATACAATCTATGAAGATTTCCTATCAATGGATGAGCCAATTCATCCAAGTCGACCTACCCCTGAATGATCAATTGGAACTCCTGACAGATCTTGGCCTAGAGGTCGAAGGGCATCAGCTGTTCGAATCGGTAAAAGGCAGTTTGTCTGGGGTCGTTGTTGGCGAAGTATTGTCGTGTGTTCCCCATCCCAATGCCGATCGTTTGCGGGTCACACAAGTCAACATTGGTCAGGAAGAAAACGTACAGATTGTTTGCGGTGCACCCAATGTGGCCCAAGGGCAAAAAGTCGCCGTCGCCACCGTTGGCACTACCCTCTATGACGCCGAAGGAAAAGCATGGGCCATTAAAAAAAGTAAAATCCGCGGCGAGCTCAGCCAAGGAATGATTTGTGCCGAAGATGAACTTGGGTTGGGTGACGACCATGACGGCATCATGGTCTTGGACAATGACTTGACCCCTGGAACCCCCTGCAGCACACTCTTTGCCATCGAGCAAGATCAGACCATCGAAATTGGCTTGACCCCCAACCGCGCCGATGCCATGAGCCACATGGGCGTAGCCCGTGACCTCAAAGCCGGGTGCATTCAACGCAATATTCCTTTTCAGTGGAGCTTGCCGCACACCAATCACTTTAAGGTGGACTCTACCGCTTTGCCCATCGACATTGTCGTTGAACAACCGTCCATGGCCCCTAGCTATCGCGGAATCACCCTTTCCAATCTCACGGTAAAACCCTCCCCGCAGTGGTTGCAAAACAGGCTTAAAGCCATTGGCCTTGCGCCAAAAAACAATGTAGTTGACGTCACCAACTACATTCTGCACGAACTTGGACAACCGCTTCACGCTTTTGATGCCGATAAAATCAATGGAAAAATCCGAGTCAAAACCCTGCCTGAAGGCACTCCTTTTACTACCCTCGACGGGGTGACGCGAAAACTGGATGCTGAAGATTTAATGATTTGTGATGACCACGAACCCCACTGTATCGCCGGTGTTTTTGGCGGCATGGATTCAGGCGTCACCGAAAATACCAAAAGCGTGTTTTTAGAGTGTGCCTACTTTGACCCTATTGCCATTCGCAAAACTGCCAAAAGACATGGCCTTAACACCGATGCATCCTTTCGGTATGAACGTGGCATTGACCCCGAAATTGGAGACTTCGCCCTCAAACGCGCTGCTCTCTTGATCAAGGAACTCGCCGAAGGAGAAATTTCTAGCGATCCTGTTCACGTCGCCCAGCCGTTGGCAGAGCCATCGACTTTGTTTTTAAAATTTAGCCAAATCACCAAAACCATTGGGCAAGAGATTCCCAAAGACGAATTGATCAAAATTCTCAATGCTCTTGAGATTGAAATCATCAATGTAACCGAGGAAGGCTTTTCCATGCGCATACCCCGCTATCGCGTAGATGTAACCCGACCTGCCGATGTGATCGAAGAAATCCTACGGGTGTATGGATACAACAACATCGCATCGGTGAACCGCATGACCACCTTCTACCCGGCCTTTCATCACAAAACACAGCACGGTTTTAATCAAACCCTCGCCAATGCGCTAGTGGGACAAGGTTTCCAAGAAATCATTAACAACTCCATCACCACTCCGGCCTACGCCGCACTCTCCCCACAGCTCAGTGCCCTCAAAGCCGTGGAATTGCTCAACCCCTTGGGGAAAGAATTGTCGCAAATGCGGGTGAGCTTACTTTTCTCGCTGTTGGAGGTGGTAGCCTTCAATCACAACCGTCAACAGCGCGATTTAAAACTCTACGAGCTAGGGAAAACCTATACCCAACACGAAGGAGGATATCAAGAAAACAAACAACTGGCCATCGCCCTTAGTGGACGAAAAGAAAAAGAGCGCTGGAACAGTTCCTTAGCCAAGGCAGATTTCTATACCCTCAAAGGACAAGTCCTTAGTTTGCTCGAGCGTTTTGGCATCGAAAACTACCAAACCACCGAAACCACCCAAGATATTTTTGCCTATGGGCTAGGCATCAGCCTGCATAAAAAACCGCTCGTACAACTGGGCGAAGTAGCCGCCTCCATAAGCGATCATTTCTCGATTGATCAACCTGTTTTTTATGCTCAATTCGATGCCGATGCCTTGTATTCATATGCCCACAAAACGGCCGTTAAAGTGCAAGACATTCCAAAATTCCCGAGCTCACGGCGCGATTTTGCCCTCCTTGTTGATAAAGAGATTACCTTTGAAGCCTTGCAAAAACAGGCTTTTCAAGTCGAACGAAAAATCCTTAAAAACGTTGATTTGTTTGATGTCTATGAAGGAAAAAACTTGCCGGTAGGTAAAAAGTCCTATGGGCTTAGTTTTCATTTCTTGGATGAAAAGAAAACCTTGACCGACAAGTACATCGACAAGGTGATGCAAAAAATGCAACAGGCGTTTGAAAAAGAATTTGGCGCCAGTTTGCGCTAGGCAGGAAACCCACACCCCATGAGGAGGGTATGAAATAATTGTGTATTTTTACATTTGAAATGACAATGTAAATGATGATGAAGCTCTTTCCTCCAACCAATATTGCCGAAAAATTGGCCAACGCCCAATCCAACAACAATGCTTCCCTTGGAGGAATCACCTCGCTGTTGGCGCGACCACAAAGCACCAATGCCTTTGATATTGAGCAA
>WTJN01000072.1:0-3714 GCA_011526265.1 Candidatus Arcticimaribacter sp.
CTTCGATAGCCTCAGAAATTTCTTCTTCATCCGCCATACCAGTCGATATGATCATTGGCTTACCCGTACTGGCCGCGTAACGTATCAAAGGCAAGTCAATGGCCTCAAAAGATGCAATTTTGTAAGCGGGCGCGTTTAGATCTTCTAGTAGATCAATGGCCGTTTGATCAAACGGAGAACTGAATATGGTGATCCCTACTTTTTTTGCATGTTCAAATAGAGGTTTGTGCCAGTCCCAAGGCGTATGTGCTTCTTGGTAAAGGTCGTAGAGAGTTCTACCGTCCCATAACCCACCTTTGATCAAAAAATCATCAGTTTGCGCGTCAAGAGTAATCGTATCCGGAGTATATGTCTGTATCTTTACTGCATCAGCACCCGCAACCTTGGCAGCATCAATGATTGAAAAGGCTGCAGATAAATCTCCATTATGATTAGCGGACATTTCTGCAATTATATAAGGCTTGTAGTCAGCTCCTATGGAACGACCATTAATCGTGATATTATTATTCTTCATCATAATACTCCAACCTCAGTTTATATTGTCGTCCATGCATTTCAAAATAAGCTGGATAACGGTCTGGATCACAAATACGTAATAAGTCAAACTGCTCTTGAATACTCTTTTCTATTGCAAGACGACTATCTTTCGCAGTGCGTCGTGGCCAATATGTTGCTGTTTCACTGACATCTTGCACTTCGGGTACAATATTTGCGTGATTTTGAATGGCCCAGCTCATCAGCTCAAGTTCTCCTTGGAACAAGATATGATTGATTTCATTCCACAAAGCATGCTTCTTCACGGGCAAAGTAATTTTTTTCCACACATCACCGGTGTCTATATTTTCTGCAGCATCGATTAAAGATAAGGTTATGTGTTCAGAGCCATTTATAATATCCCAAACATGGGGGCTCCATCCGCGACCCTTTGGTAGATCACTTGCGTGCAAAACAAGAACATGCCTGTACTTTTGACGGTATGCGTCACCAATCCGTTCTGAACAAGATATCAAAAACAGTATATCCCCTGGCCCTAACTGAGACTTTTGCGAACACATGACAATTTGATGGCCATTGTCTTCCATCTGCAATTTCCACTGTTGCAGATATGGCATTATCGGATGTTCCTCCGAAGAGCATAATAGAAAGATTTTCATAGTGTTATCCCAAAAGTAGCTGCCTTACTGATTGCATGCCTCGTCCATCAGTAATTTGCGATGCATTCCAACTAAGTCGTTGCATACAGTCTGGTTCAGAAATTACACGCAATATATTTCCTAGCTCATGCTCCACATCTTGAACATCGCATAGTATTGCAGCGCCCGCTTTTCCAACTTCTCTACTGATATAATTTTGATTTTCTGCTAAGCTGATGAGTACTGTGGGGATACCTAAACTACATCTCTCCCATGTTGTAGTACCGCCTGCACCTATTGCTAAATCACACTGAGCCATCAATTCAGCCATATTGTTTACACTCGACAGCAGTGTAACAGAAGCTGACATTTCAGATGCTAGCTTTTTCACGTTATCAAGCCATGGAGCGTGTGGTCCCAAAATTACAGTGATACGCTCTAAATCAATTGGCTGAGCCTGATCAATAGTGTTCAAAATTACTTCTGTTACGTTAGCATTATCTACACCGCCCATAGTGACCAGTAAGTGACGTAGCTGAGGCTGTATTCGGGCGTTTAAACTTGCTTCTCGCCAATCTGCAAATTCTTGACGTAATAGTGCGTATTGAGGCCCCAACAGCAACTTTGTCCCGGAAGAAACAAGCTCTACATAATCGTCCTCGGTGCGGCCCAGATTTTGATCTAATAATAGATCACATTCATGCACACGATCCGCCAAATCATCAATGCACATCATTTTTTGGCATTTATCACGCATTGCGGTTTCCCAACGAAAGTCTAACGCGTAGTGATCAATAATTATCCAATCAACGGGGTCATTTAAAACTGCATTACAGTGCTCAACGTCAATCTGCCAGTTGCAACCAAGCCATAAAGCATGCGCAGGATCTAATGGGTTCTCTTCTGTATCATCATCTTGCGAGAGTAAAGGTAAGGCATGCACCACAAAACCATGGCTTCGAATTAAATCAATTAAATTACCATCATGCTCTCGACATAAGAAGCTTACGCTAGCCCCTTTTTCCAAAAGCCCCAAAGCTAAAGTGAGGCACCTCATTACATGGCCTGTCCCGATATCAAGAGAAGCATCCGTTCGGAATATGACGGTTAGGGAGTTATCCATGTTCTTGACTGTTGCGAAGTACTTCCATCATTAATTCAGCCTGCTCCCAATCTTCGGGAGTGTCTATATCTTGAACTCGATATCGCGGTAACAATACAGGTGCGGATTTTGCACCAAAAATAGGCGCGCCAGATAGCCAGGCGTCTCTGGTACCCCAATAAAACTGCCCTGCATCATGAAACGCTTCAGGTAAATCTTGCGAGCGCGCCTGGAATTGCGATGGATCAAACATTTCAATTCTACCATCATCTCGAAGCTTAATCGCGCGTTGAATTGGAAACGCATACGAAGTAACCGAAAATGCAAAATCAACACCTGATTGGTCTAAAGTTTCTTGACCAAGCATTATATCTTCACTTCGAAGAAAGGGGGCTGTCGCATAAATGCAGCATATCTCTATCGGATCCAAATCCCGTTTTAAATGCCACTCTATCGCATGTGCAATCACTGGAGCAGTACCAGTATAATCATCAGATAATTCAGCTGGACGAACGAATGGGACGTCTGCACCGTATTTTCTGGCAATCGATGCGATTTCTTCATCATCAGTGCTCACAACAATTCTATCGAACAAGCCAGTTCGTTGCGCAGCCTCAATAGACCAAGCAATCATTGGCTTGCCAGCAAATAATTTAATATTTTTGCGGGGGATGCGTTTTGATCCTCCCCTCGCCGGAATGACCGCGAGTTTCATTTTGCTAAAACGTCATGCAATGCAGCGATAACTTTATCTTGTGCGTCACTACTTAAAGTAGGGAACATCGGTATCGAAATTGCCGTTTTATAGTAAGCCTCTGCGTTTGGAAAATCACCACATTCGAATCCCATTTTTTGATAGTACGGTTGGGTATGCACTGGGATATAATGCAGATTAACCAAGATATCGCGTTCACGTAATGATTGGAAAACCTCCGCGTGGGTTAACGGTATAATAGCATCTAAATCCAATCTGATGACGTAGAGATGATAAGCCGAATACGAAAACTCTGCCTGTTTCGGTAATACCAGCGGCAACCCCTCAAGCTCTTGTGTATACCGCGCTGCAATCTCATGCCGTCGCTCCACATATTCCTGCAATCTCTGCATTTGACTTGCTCCTAATGCGGCCTGCAAGTCGGTCATTCTATAATTATACCCAAGGGCAATTTGTTCATAGTACCAGGGCCCTTCGGACTCTCGAGTCATTTGTAATGGATCCCGAGTTATTCCATGGCTACGAAAGAGAGACATCTGTTCGGCTAAAGCAGAATTATTGGTAAGCGCCATTCCGCCTTCTGCAGTGGTCACAATCTTTACTGGGTGAAAGCTAAAAACCGTTATGTCACTGTATTCACAATTTCCAATGGCACCATCACGGTAGCGCCCACCAATTGCATGCGACGCATCTTCGACAACTTTGAACCCATACTGTTGCGACAATTCATGTATCGCACGCATATCACAGGGCTGCCCTGTTAA
>WTJN01000072.1:3814-5370 GCA_011526265.1 Candidatus Arcticimaribacter sp.
CGGCTACGGCATACTCAGCGCCACAGACTTCTCTTACAGTTTTCTCAAAAAGAGGTACGGCAGGGCCTTGGGTGAGGAAGTCTGATTTGAGCACGTCCAGTACAGCGGTAATATCACTATCCTGTATGTCTTGGCGTCCGTAAGGCACAAACATTATATTTTACCGATATAATCGCGGTTTGCATCTACCCAGGTAACCAGTTCATCTTTAGTCATCCAATCCGCATTGTTATCCGATCGGTATATAAAATCTTGAGCAACCTGCACGCCATCTTTGATCCGCTCAGGGGATGTCGACCAATCATTAATTACTGGCAGGATCTTATAATGCTCTGGATATTCATAGGTATAGTGAGCATCTTCTTCACCGATCATTTGTTCATGTAACTTTTCACCTGGGCGGATGCCAACAACTTCCAATTTACATTCCGGGGCGAGCGCTTTTGCCAAATCAACAACTGACATTGACGGGATCTTTTTTACATAAATCTCACCGCCAATCATATCTTCAAATGCGTGCCACACAAGCTCCACGCCTTGCTCCAATGTGATCATAAAACGCGTCATACGTTCATCTGTGATTGGCAGGACACCCCGATCCTTTATTGACTCAAAGAACGGGATAACAGATCCACGCGATCCCATAACGTTTCCATAACGGACCACAGAGAACTTCGTACCGTGTTCGCCTGAATATGCATTTGCAGCTACGAATAGCTTATCTGATGTTAACTTAGTAGCACCGTAAAGATTAATTGGACTACTTGCTTTATCTGTGGACAGTGCAACAACGCCTTTCACGCCCTTATCAATCGCTGCGTCGATGACATTCATTGCACCATTTACATTAGTTTTAATGCATTCGAATGGGTTATATTCAGCAGTAGGGACAATTTTTGTCGCAGCCGCATGCACCACATAATCAACACCATCTAAAGCACGATAAAGACGATCGCGATCTCGAACATCACCAATGAAAAATCTCACTCGGTCGTCGCCCTCGTAAAGCTTAGCCATTTCCCATTGCTTCATTTCATCACGAGAAAATACGATGACTTTCCTAGGGTTATATCTATCAAGGGTCATCCGAATAAATTTATGACCGAAAGAACCAGTACCACCGGTGATCAATATTGTGCTGTTTTGCATAATACTACTTCTCTCGAACTCTTGACTAGCTTAGTGTTAACTCACTCGAAGGATAGGGATAAAACGGTTTATCCACAACCGCAACTGTAAAGACACGCAGCTAAATTATTTATCGCATAGCGAGGAATATATCCACATTTAATGATAGAGCTTATGATATACACGCTATAGTTTACTTCAAAATATCGAGCAAGCGCGCGTTAATAAGTGATGGCACCATCAGTTAACGCAGTTATTGAGCAAACTTTACCTGGCGGAGGCAATGATGTTCGCTAGGCTTTGGACGATAGGCAGATCTCTCGGATAAGGGGAAGCCTCGCAAAACAAAATGAACTGCGAGGTCCATTTTGTCAGTGTCCCAAAATCTGGGACAAGAACAATTTCGTACGATCAGATTTTGGATTGTT
>WTJN01000029.1 GCA_011526265.1 Candidatus Arcticimaribacter sp.
ATAAAAGCCGTAGTTGTTGGACGTTATTCCCGTATTGAGTGCCTTAATTATTACCGTAGCACCAATCATGGGCTCGCCATTGGAGGCGTCACTGATAACGCCTTGGAGGGTGTAATTGTTCTGCCCGTATAAAACTGGTAGATAAAAGAGAGTGAAAACAAGGGAAAACCAGAGGGGATATTTTTGTGTCATCATATGTAAGTTTGGGTGAATTAAAATTAGAAATTTTTTTAATAACAGAATAGAATCCCACAAGAATATAGAAAGCATAGATTTTAATAAACCCACTCTTTTCCGTAATTTAGCGACACAAAAAAAGAATTAAACTATGTCAGAAAGCGTACAACTTATCTACAACAATGAAACCTTTGAATTTCCCCTTGTCGAGGGAACAGAAAATGAGAAGGGAATTGATATTAAAACGCTTCGTGCACAAACAGGATTGGTTACGCTTGACCCCGGATTTAAAAACTCGGGCTCCTGTAAAAGTGAGGTGACCTACCTCAATGGAGAGAAAGGAGAACTAAAATATCGAGGCTACAGTATCGAGGACCTTGCCGATGGTGCCGATTTTTTGGAAGTCGCCTATTTGCTCATTTTTGGTTCCTTACCCACCAAAGCGCAGTTGGACAAGTTCCAAGATGACATCAACAAAGAAGCGTTGGTAGACGAAGATTTAAAAGTAATTTTAAAGAGTTTTCCGCGCAGTGCGCATCCCATGGGGGCCTTGGCGTCACTCACAGCAGCCTTGACAGCGTTTAACCCAGAGTCTGTAGATGTAGACTCTGACGAGGACATGTATAATGCGATTGTAGCGATCATGGCAAAATTCCCAATCATCTGCGCGTGGACCCACCGCAAGGTCAAAGGATTGCCATTGAATTACTACGATTGCAACTTGAGTTATGTCGACAACATTGCTCAGATGATGTTTCGACTCCCCAACCGGGAGTATGTCGCGAATCCCATTGTCAAAAATGCACTCAATAAGCTATTGATTTTACACGCCGACCACGAGCAGAATTGTTCTACCTCTACGGTGCGGATTGTAGGTTCTTCGCACGCGGGTCTATTTGCATCGATTTCTGCGGGTATTTCAGCCTTGTGGGGGCCGTTGCACGGGGGGGCCAATCAAGCCGTATTGGAAATGCTTGAAGCCATTGATGCGGATGGAGGCGACACCAAAAAATATATGGCCAAGGCCAAAGACAAATCCGATCCTTTCCGTTTGATGGGCTTTGGTCACCGTGTCTACAAAAACTTTGATCCGCGTGCCCGCATCATCAAAAAGTCGGCTGATGAGGTACTCAACGATCTTGGGATCAACGACCCCATCTTGGAAGTGGCCAAAGGCCTCGAACAAGAGGCATTGAATGATGCGTACTTTGTGGATCGTAAATTGTATCCCAACGTTGATTTTTATTCAGGGATCATTTACCGTGCGTTGGGGATTCCCACCGAAATGTTCACGGTAATGTTTGCCCTTGGGCGCCTGCCCGGATGGATTGCCCAATGGCGTGAAATGCGCAAAAACAACGAACCCATTGGACGTCCTCGCCAGATTTTTACCGGAAACACCAATTTACCTTTCCAATCTTTGGATCAGCGTTAGGCTTTAGCAATATTGCGAATCATTCCGCGGAATATAAAGTAGTGAAAAGGAACCAAGCTGTACCAGTATAGCCTTCCAAGGATGCCCTTTGGTCGAAAAGTAGCGGTTTGGTACAAAGTCGTTCCTTCGAGTTTAAACTCCAACCACGCCTCTCCGGGGAGTTTCATTTCAGCGTAGAGCAACAAACGTTTGTTCTTTTTGTCGGCCAGAAGCACACGCCAAAAATCCAGCGCGTCACCGGCATAGATTTTATCCGGGTGGGTACGTCCACGACGCAGCCCCACGCCACCGATTAACTGGTCCAAATAGCCCCGAATTTTCCACAAGATGTTCCCGTAATACCACCCTTGTTCTCCACCAATTTTCCATAGGGATGTCATGGTCTGTTCGGGAGGCACATTTTTAAGCACTCTGGCGTCCTTAAGGATGCCATACTTCGGGACTTGGATATAGCCCGAAAGCGCTTTGTTCAGTCGTCCACTCACCATGGAATCTTTCCAACTGCTGATGACCGAGTTTTGCGCAATTTTTTTAAAGGCCATGGCAATGGCCTCTTCGTAGCTGTATGGCGTGATTCCCAACAATTCTTGCAGTCGATTGTCTTTGGCAACAACTTCCATGTGCATGCTGTCGACCAAGCTCACCGCCAAAGGGTAGGAGGTAGAAGTCACAAAGTGAAGCCAATAGGACGACAAGCGCGGCGTCATTACAGGCACCGTAAAAATCCAGTTGCGAAACCCGCGAGCCTTGGCATAACGGTGCAACATTTCTTTATAGGTCAGTACATCAGCCCCGCCAATATCAAAATGTTGGTTTTGGCAGTCGGGATGCCCCAACACGCCAATCAGGTATTCCATCACATTGCGAATGGCAATGGGTTGTGATTTTGTTTTCACCCATTTGGGGGTGATCATCACGGGAAGCTTTTCGCAGAGGTCGCGAATGATTTCAAAAGAAGCACTTCCAGAACCGACGATGATCCCCGCACGCAATACGGTCGTTGGAATACTTGACGTTGTCAAGATGTTTTCGACCCGCTTGCGAGAAGCCAGGTGTTTTGACAATTCTTTTTGGTTGACAATCCCGCTCAAATAAATGATTTGCCGGGCAGTAGTTTGTTCCAAGAGTTGACAAAAGTGCTGCGCACATTGTGCTTCCATTTCAGAAAAATCCCCTTGATCAGACGACATGGAATGAATCAAATAATAGGCGACATCGATGTCATGAGGGACAACCTTAGGTTGAGGAGGATCCAAAAAATCGAGTGTAATTAAATGGATCTTCGCTCGAATTTCATCATTGACCGATAGCCGCTGTGGGTCTCGAACTGCACAAAAAACCTCGTGTCCAGCGTTGAGTAAATACGGCAAAAGTCGCATGCCAATATAACCATTGGCGCCTGTAACTAATATTTTCATGCTTCGTTGGATTACATTTCATCGATGGTTGGTGGGGTATTCTTTATTTTCTGCGCGTTGATTTTTCGAAAAAAATCATGGGTGCTCTTGGAGGTGGCTTCAACTTTGATGGTATAATGATCGCGATAAATGGAATATTCCTCAGCACGCCCTTTATAGATATTCAATTTATAATAGGGGATAATCAATCCATAGGTTTCCAATAAACTGCGAAAACGAACAATGATTCCTTTTGGCCGCAATTCAATGTTGCATTGGTTGATGTTTTGATCCAAAACCAACAAGTTGTGTATGTCAACAGAACAGGCTGTGATGTAGAGTTTGCCGGAGCCAATACCTCCCATGGCCCACCGTTGTCGCAACGCAAATGGTTTTCCAACTTCTTTTTCTATCGCCTGCGTAACCTTCGGATCGTTATAGGATACGTTCAGTAGCATTTTTTCTCTTAAAGATAGGGAAATCACCCACGACAAGTGCCCATTTCGTCCTGTAATTACGCCCTGTTTTTATACCCATAATATTATCTTTGCGCCATGCAAGCACTTTCCGATTATCTATCGCCGTCGTTGACCCATTTTTTGCAACAAGAAAAACACGTTGAGGTCAATGATTTTGAATTTCAACACACCCGCAAAGAATTTGAAGGGAATATTACCCTGGTGGTCTTCGGTTTACTCCGCCATATCAAAGCCAATCCAGTGGCGTTGGGAGAGGAAATAGGCGCTTATTTGGTAGCGACCCTGCCGCATGTTCGGGCATTTAACGTGGTCAAAGGGTTTCTCAACCTGTCCATTGCCGATACATTTTTTGTCGATCAATTACAGCAAATTGCGGCCACCCCCGACTATGGACATCAGGCTCCTCAAAAAGAAAAAGGAGTGGTTTTGATTGAGTATTCTTCGCCGAATACCAACAAGCCCCTTCATCTCGGTCACATACGCAACAATCTTTTGGGATATGCTTTGGCCAATATTATAGAGGCCAGCGGACAAGCGGTGGTCAAAACACAGATCATCAATGACCGTGGAATTCATATTTGCAAATCCATGGTGGCTTGGCAGCTTTTTGGCGAGGGTGCAACTCCTGCCTCTACAGGGCTGAAAGGAGACAAATTGGTGGGAAATTTTTATGTGCGTTTCGATCAGGAGTATAAAAAAGAAATCGCTGCCCTTGTCGCGGGAGGTGCCACCGAAGAAGCAGCAAAATTGGAAGCGCCGTTATTCATCGCAGCTCAAAACATGTTGCGCGATTGGGAGGCTGGAGTGCCTGAGGTTGTAGAACTGTGGAAAACAATGAACGGATGGGTCTACAACGGTTTTGATGCGACCTACGCAGCACTGGGGGTTTCATTCGATTCGCTTTATTACGAAAGCGACACCTATTTGTTGGGCAAGGAATTGGTGGCCGAGGGTCTTGAAAAACAGATTTTTTATACCCAACCCGATGGCTCGGTTTGGGTGGATTTGACCGCGGAGGGCTTGGATGAAAAATTATTATTGCGGGCAGACGGTACCGCAGTGTATATGACCCAAGATTTGGGAACGGCCTTGCAACGCTTTCGCGACAATCCGCAAATGCAAGGCATGGTATATACCGTGGGGAATGAACAAGATTACCATTTCAAAGTCTTGTTTTTGATTCTTAAAAAATTGGGATATCAGTGGGCGGAAGCTCTTTATCACCTCAGTTATGGAATGGTCGATTTACCACACGGCAAAATGAAGAGTCGTGAGGGAACGGTTGTCGATGCCGACGATTTAATGGTCGAAATGAGCGATACTGCGGGGCAGATTGCGAAAGAGCTGGGCAAGTTGGAAGGGATGACCGATGAACAAAAGAATGAACTCTACCACACCATTGGGTTAGGGGCGCTCAAATATTTTATTTTGAAAGTCGATCCAAAAAAACGGATTCTCTTTGACCCCGAAAACTCGGTGGATTTCAATGGAAACACAGGGCCATTCATACAGTATACCTATGCCAGAATTCAGTCCATTTTACGCAAAGCACCGGTTGTGCAATCGTTTTCCAATCAGGTAGCACTTCATCCCAAAGCGTTGGCGATCATCCAATTGTTGATGGATTATCCAGCGGTAGTACAGCAGGCTGCTGCACAATACAGTCCTGCGATTATTGCCAACTTTAGTTATGACTTGGTCAAGGCCTTCAATTCCTTTTATCAAAATGTGAGTATACTTGGGGAAGCAGACCAAGAGCAGGTCGCATTCCACGTTGCTTTGGCGCAGCAAGTAGGGGAGTGTTTACAGCGGAGTACCGCTCTGTTGGGGATGGATCTTCCACAGCAAATGTAA
>WTJN01000043.1:0-2067 GCA_011526265.1 Candidatus Arcticimaribacter sp.
TCGATAGGCAGGGCGTGTAGGGCGAGAAATAAGGCTGGCCCCAACAGGAGCCCCATTTTTTTAGTCATTCATTCAATTTGTTGAAAGATACAAAAATCCGATACAGCAGGGGTTTTTGAATTAAAATGAGATTTAATTGATAATCAAAGAGATAATTCCACGAATATCTCTATATTTAAAATGAAAAAGAAAAATTACTATGGAAACAGCAACGCAAGTTTCGGTCGACACCGATCGCTCGTTTGATCGACCACTGCACTCTACAGAATATTTGGTCGATGGCGCATTGAAAACATGGACGGGAAACACCACGCCTGTGTATTCAAACATCTATACTAAAAATGCCGAAGGCGAAGTAGGGCCAACACTCTTGGGATCAATTCCCGACATGGAAACCGATGCTGCGCTCGAGGCACTTGATGCGGCTGAAAAAGCGTTTTGCCGCGGGCAAGGAAAGTGGCCAACCATGCGGGTGAAAGATCGGTTGAAATGCTTGGCAAATTTTGCGGAGAAAATGAAAGCGCATCGCGAGGAGGTCGTTGAACTACTGATGTGGGAAATTGGGAAGAACAAAGCCGATTCTTACAAAGAGTTTGACCGGACGGTTGACTATATTTTTGATACCATTGAGGCCTATAAAAAACTGGATCGAAAAAGCGCCAAGTTCGATAAAGAATCGGGCATCCACGCGCACATTCGCCGGGGACCTCTAGGTGTTGTTCTTTGTTTGGGTCCCTACAATTATCCGCTCAATGAAACCTTTTGTTTGCTCATTCCGGCCATTATTATGGGCAATACGGCAATTTTTAAACCGGCCAAACACGGGGTATTGCTCATCACCCCTTTGCTAAAAGCCTTCCATGAAAGCTTTCCTCCGGGCGTAGTGAATATTGTTTTTGGTCGTGGACGAAAAATCGCGTCTCCGATCATGCAAACAGGTAAAATCGATGTTTTGGCCTTGATTGGGCATTCCTCTTCGGCGGTAGCCTTGCAGGACCAACATCCCTACAAAAATCGATTGCGCTTGGTTTTGGGCTTAGAGGCCAAGAACCCGGGTATCGTCCTGCCAGATGCCGATTTAGACTTGACCATTAAGGAGTGTATTTCAGGCACATTGTCCTACAATGGTCAACGGTGTACGGCGCTTAAGATTCTCTTTGTTCACGAATCCATTGTCGAGGAATTCAATAGCCGTTTTGCCAAGGCGGTAGACGCTTTACACTATGGAATGCCGTGGGAAGAGGGTGCTTTTTTAACCCCGCTTCCTGAACCCAATAAACCGGAGTACATTCAGGGATTGATCCGAGACGCGGAAGCAAAAGGCGCCAAGGTAATCAATAAAAGAGGAGGGGAGTTGTCCCACAACTATTCTTATCCTGCGGTCTTGTATCCCGTGACCAGTGAGATGGAGGTGTATCACGAGGAACAATTTGGCCCGGTCATCCCCATCATGGCCTATAGAGATATCAACGAACCGTTGGATGTCATGGCCGCGTCGGAATACGGGCAGCAAGTCAGTCTCTTTGGTCGTGATATTCGTAAAATAGGTCCTTTGGTTGACGTGTTGGCCAATTTGGTGTGTCGGGTGAACCTCAATTCTGCTTGCCAGCGTGGGCCAGATGTATATCCCTTTACCGGACGAAAAAATTCAGCCGTAAGCACCCTGAGTGTCTTCGATGCGCTGCGATCGTTTTCTATCCGCACCTTTGTGGCGGCCAAAGACAATCCCTACAACAACGAAATTTTGGATGCCTTGATGGACTCCAAAGATTCTAACTTTGTATCGACTGAGTATTTGCTCTAAGTATTGGATTTGTTCGTCTGACGCAAGACCCAATAAGGGATCACGTTGAAAAATATCCATAGCAATTTGTAGATTCCCATGGTGAAATAGAGGGTGTTTTGAAACTCGGCGAGGCTCCCGGCATAGAAATAGCGGTGGATGGTGTAGACCTGCTCCGAAAGGAGCAATACCACAAAGGTGAGTAACAAAAAGAAAAAGTTAAGGCGGGTGCATCCCCAAAGGAACGACTCCCATTGCTGCGCATTCATTGGTTTTGTTTTGCT
>WTJN01000043.1:2167-29224 GCA_011526265.1 Candidatus Arcticimaribacter sp.
ACTTTTCGAATCAACGCGCCTTCTTCGTGCAAGTCAAAAGACATTTCGAACATCATGGCAGCGGAGAGAATTGTTGCCAGCGGGTTGGCAATGTCCAAACCAGTGGCTTGTGGGAAAGAACCGTGGATGGGTTCATACAAGGCATTTTGATCGCCAATCGACGCCGAGGGCATGAGTCCCATTGACCCTGAAATCACCGAGGCTTCGTCGGTTAAAATATCGCCAAACAGATTTTCGGTAATCAGCACATCATAGCTGTTGGGCCACTGAACGAGGCGCATGGCCACGGCATCCACCAATTCATAGGACACCTCCACATCGGGATAGTCTTTCTCCATGCTTTGGACGGTTTCTCGCCACAGGCGTGAGGTTTCCAAAACATTGGCTTTGTCCACACAACACAATTTCTTGCTTCGCGTGCGTGCCAATTCAAACCCTTTTTTGGCCAATCGAATGATTTCTTCACGGGTGTATGTACAGGTGTCATAGGCGGTGTGACCATCATCTTTTCGGCCACGCTCGCCAAAGTAAATCCCCCCTGTGAGCTCGCGTAAAAAGACCAAGTCGGTCCCTTCGATGCGTTCTTGTTTTAGTGGAGACTTGTCGAGGAGAGAAGGGAAAGTAAAGGTAGGACGAACATTGGCAAAGAGTCCAAGTTTTTTCCGCATTCGTAATAGGCCTTGCTCAGGACGCACTTTGGCCGAGGGGTCGTTGTCGAAACGCGGCAATCCGATGGCACCGAAGAGCACCGCATCTGCTGCTTCACAAACGGCATGCGTTTCGTCTGGATAAGGGTCGCCCACAGCATCAATGGCCGCAGCTCCGGTGAGGGCAGGGGTCCAAGTAATCTGGTGGCCAAACTTGTCGGCAATGGCGTTACTGACTTTCACGGCCTGGTCAATGACTTCTGGTCCAATTCCGTCTCCTGCAAGGAGAGCAATTTTCATGTTCATAAAACTAATAAGTTAACGTGTTTAACATTTTTTCGGTGGCTTGAATGGCGGATACTGTCTGATCAGAATCCAAACCACGGGTAATAAATTCCCGGGTGCTATTGCGCCATGTAATTGAGGTCTCACACAAGGCATCGGAGTGACTGCCGGGGGGAATATGCACGGCATAGTCTACGAGTTGTGGGAGTGCTATTTTTTTTCGTTTGTATATTTTCCGAACGGCGTTTAAAAAAGCATCATACTGTCCGTCGCCACAGGCGTTTTCTTCCAAGAGTTCACCGTTGATTTCAATGCAGACCGTTGTCGAAGGCTGTAGCCCTTTGGCATGGGTAAGCACATAGGATTTGATGACCACACTGGGAGGCGATTTTTTGGTGTTCAAGACATCTGAAATGATGAAAGGCAGATCATCGGCGGTGACTTTTTGTTTCTTGTCTCCCAGTTCAATGATGCGTTGGGTGACTTGCTTCAATTCGTCTTCGTTGAGGGTCAACCCTAATTCTTGCAAGTTTTTTACAATATTGGCCTTGCCGGATGTCTTCCCGAGGGCATAGGATCGTTTTCTGCCAAAGCGTTCGGGGAGGAGATCATTGAAGTATAGGTTCTTTTTTGAATCCCCATCGGCATGGATTCCGGCGGTTTGTGTAAACACATTGGCCCCCACAATGGGTTTGTTGGCCGGGATTCGAAATCCGGTAAAGGTGGCGACAAGTTGACTGACTTTAAACAAGGCTTTTTCCTTGATGTTTGTTTTTGTTTCGGGGATAAAGTCGTTGATCACGGCCACCACAGAGGCCAAGGGTGCGTTCCCGGCACGTTCCCCCATACCGTTGACGGTCAGGTGCAAACCATTGACGCCTGCTTTAACAGCTTGTACGGCATTGGCCACGCCAAGATCATAGTCGTTGTGTCCGTGAAAGTCGAAATGCATTTGAGGATAACGCTCGCGAATAAGCGCAATGAACCGCTGGGTTTCCTCGGGTGTCAAGACCCCCAGAGTGTCGGGCAATAAAATGCGTTTGATGGATTTTGTGGATAAAAAGTCAAGGTAACGAAGCACGTAGTCTTGTGCATTCCGCATGCCATTACTCCAGTCTTCAAGGTAAACGTTGGTTATGATTCCTCGCTGAGCAGCTTCATCAATGCAACGCCCAACGTGCTCAAAATGCTCTTCGGGCGATTGTTTGAGTTGATGGGTCAAATGATTCAGCGATCCTTTGGTGAGAAGATTTTGCACTTTGGCCCCCGCTTTCTGCATCCAGTCTAAGGAGATGCCCTTATCGACAAACGTTAGGATTTCAATCTGCTGCAACCGCCCTTGGGTTTTGGCCCAAGAAGTGATGCTTTTAACGGCTTCAAATTCTCCTTCCGAAACGCGCGCCGATGCAATTTCAATGCGATCCACACACAACTCTTCCAAAAGCAGTTTTGCCAAGGTTAACTTCTCCGATACCGAAAAAGAAACACCAGACGTTTGCTCACCATCCCGCAGGGTGGTGTCCATGATTTCAATGCTGGACGGAGGAGTAGGGATCACTTCTTCAATTAAAGTGGGGTATTGGCCCCAAAGTGTTGTATGTCTTGTTTGATATTGAGCAAATAGTCAATGTCATCAAACCCATTGGAAAGATTTCCTTTTTTGTAGGCATTGATGTCGAATGACTCGCTTTGTCCTGTGGCGGATAGTGTTAGTGTTTGCTGGGGGAGGTCAACAACGAGTTCCGTTTTTGGATCCGCTTCGATGGCCGCAAAAATATCGGCCAAAAATGCGGCAGAGATTTGTACGGGTAGTACCCCGATGTTAAGACAGTTGTTTTTGAAAATATCGGCAAAGAAACTAGAAATTACGCAGCGAAACCCGTAATCGTAAACCGCCCAAGCAGCGTGTTCACGCGATGATCCAGAGCCAAAATTTTTCCCACCTACAAGTATTTTCCCCCCATGGATAGGGTTGTTGAGCACGAAATCTTCTTTGGGCGATCCATCTTGGTTGTAGCGCCAGTCGCGAAAGAGGTTGTCGCCAAAGCCTTTACGCTCGGTGGCTTTTAAAAATCGCGCCGGGATAATTTGATCGGTATCTACGTTTTCAATGGGTAGGGGTACCGCTGTGCTAGTAAGGATATTAAATTTATCGTATGCCATAATTATAGGAGTGTTCTTGGGTCGGTGACTTTTCCGGTTACAGCTGCAGCCGCAGCGACTATAGGACTGGCCAAGAGGGTGCGTGACCCTGGGCCTTGACGTCCTTCAAAATTTCGGTTGGAGGTGCTCACGGCGTATTTCCCTGCGGGGATCTTATCGTCGTTCATGGCCAAACAAGCCGAGCATCCCGGTTCTCGTAATTCGAAACCGGCATCATGTAGAATTCCCAATAGCCCTTCGTCTTTTATGGCTTGCAATACTTTATGCGATCCGGGGACAAGCCATGCGGTTACATTTTCTGCTTTTTGTTTGCCTTTGATGACTTCGGTAAAGGCACGAAAATCTTCGATGCGCCCGTTGGTACAACTGCCGAGAAAAACAAAGTCAATGGGTTTTCCTAGCATGTCTTCCCCTTCGTTATAGCCCATGTAGTTCAACGACTTTTTGTAGGTGGTTGCTCCTCCTTGCGTTTGATCTGCATTGGGTATGTTTTTGGTGATGCCCATTCCCATCCCTGGGTTGGTTCCATAGGTAATCATGGGTTCAATGTCTGCGGCATCGAAATGGTATTCTTTATCAAAAGCTGCCCCTTCATCGGTGTACAATGTATCCCAATAGGCTTTGGCTTTTTCAAGGGCTTCTCCCGTTGGCGTAAATTCTCGACCGTCGATATAGTCAAAGGTTTTCTGGTCTGGAGCAATTAGCCCACCGCGAGCCCCCATTTCGATGGAGAGGTTACAGACCGTCATACGGCCTTCCATGGTCATGTCCTGAAAGACATCGCCTGCATATTCAACAAAATAACCCGTCGCACCAGAGGTCGACAAACGGGAAATAATATAGAGCGCAACATCTTTTGGGGTCACACTCTTTCCAAGTTGGCCATTGACATTGATGCGCATGCTTTTGGGTTTGGGTTGCATAATGCATTGGGTAGACAGCACCATTTCTACTTCAGAGGTACCAATCCCAAATGCGATAGCCCCAAAGGCCCCGTGGGTAGAGGTGTGCGAATCGCCACAGACAATGGTCGCTCCGGGTTGAGTGATGCCATACTCTGGGCCGACCACGTGAACAATTCCATTCTTTTCATGCCCAAGTCCCCAATAGGAAATCCCATGGGCTTTTGCGTTTTCTTCCAGTGCTTTTAATTGCTTTGCAGAAAGTGGATCTTCCACTGGGAGGTGCTGGTTGATCGTTGGTGTATTGTGGTCTGCAGTAGCAAATGTTCTTTCGGGATAAAGCACGGGAATGCTTCTGTTTTTGAGCCCTAGGAAAGCAACGGGACTTGTTACTTCATGAACCATATGACGGTCAATAAATAGAACGTCTGGGCCGTTTTCGATTTTTTGTACCACATGGGCATCCCAAACTTTATCAAAAAGTGTTTTCTTCATGGGAAAAATTATTCTTGTGTGTATTAGAGGTTTGCAGCTTCTATGAGTGTAGGAATGTCGCTGTCATTGATTTCTTTCTTCTGATCAGCAAGTTTGAGGAATTCTGTATATACTTTATCCAACTGTTTTTTGTCCAGTTCAAAACCAACATTTTTAGCGCGATAGGCCAAGGCAGCACGACCACTCCTTGCGGTAAGAACAATAGCGGATTCGGTCACGCCTACATCGTGAGGATCCATTATTTCATAGGTTTCTCTGTTTTTTATGACACCGTCTTGGTGGATACCAGAACTGTGTGCAAAAGCATTGGCACCCACAACCGCTTTGTTGGGCTGTACAACCATTCCCATGCGTTCAGAAACCATTCTACTGGTGTCATAAAGCAGGCGTGTATTGATGTTTGTATCTAAGTGTAAATCGGGATGTTGGCGCATGATCATTACAACCTCTTCCAGAGAGGTGTTTCCCGCCCGCTCACCGATGCCGTTGATGGTACATTCAATTTGTCGTGCACCGTTCATGATTCCTGCAATGGAGTTGGCAGTGGCAAGCCCCAAGTCGTTGTGACAGTGACAAGACAAGGTCGCTTTGTCAATGCCTGTGACATTTTCTTTGAGGTACTTGATTTTGGCACCGTATTCCTCGGGGAGGCAGTAGCCTGTAGTATCTGGGATGTTCAGAACAGTGGCTCCAGCTTTAATGACCTCTTCACAAACTTTAGCTAAAAAAGCATTGTCAGTACGTCCAGCATCCTCTGCATAGAATTCAACATCTTCAACAAAGGTTTTGGCATAGGCCACTGCTGCTACGGCACGTTCAATGATTTGTTCGCGTGTCGCATTAAACTTGTATTTTATGTGAGAATCAGAAGTTCCAATCCCTGTATGTATACGTGGTCTTTTGGCATGCTTAAGCGCGTCAGCAGCGACTTCAATGTCTTTTTTTACCGCACGGGTAAGGCCACAAACGGTTGCATTTTTGATTAACTTCGCAATGGACTCCACCGAATGAAAATCCCCAGGACTGGAGATGGGAAAACCGGCCTCAATGACGTCTACACCAAGGTGATCAAGCCGATCAGCAATGATGAGTTTACTTTCGGTATCGAGTTTACAACCCGGAACCTGTTCACCATCCCTGAGGGTAGTATCAAAAATTTGTACGTGTTCTTTCGCCATAATTGAACGCTCTATATCAATACGAAAGTAGTTTTTTTTGGTCAATGATCTTTTAAAATACGTTTTTTTTATTACGATTTTCAACCGTACATTTGTTATAGTAATCCTATTAAAATCATCGATTTAAACACAAATTTTGCCCTATGACTACAGAACATAAAGAAAATGTATTCATTTTAGTCAAATCGTTGTCAAAATCAGAAAAACGACAATTCAAACTTTTTGCTGGTCGGGTCGAGGCAAATTTGAATTCAAAATTTTTGATGCTCTTCAAGGTTTTGGATCGAATGAGTGTGTACGATGAGCAAGAAATTCTGAAGAAAAAGTTCGTTACCAAGCAGCAATTATCCAATTTAAAAGCGCATTTATACAAACAGATTTTGACTTGTTTACGCATGAATCCCAGTATTCAGAATCCGCGCATGCAATTGCGAGAACAGTTGGATCATGCCACTGTGTTGTATCAAAAAGGGTTGTACCAACAAAGCTTAAAAATCCTGGATAAAGCCAAAGCGAGTGCCATACGCATGGGGGAAAAATACACAGCCTTCGAAATTGTAGAATTGGAAAAAGTTATTGAATCTCAGTACATTACACGCAGCATGAGCAATCGTACTGCTCAACTGATTGCCGACGCTTCGCGTCTTTCGGCGGACAATGAACTGTGTAGTCAACTTTCAAACCTTTCTCTGCAACTCTATGAGCGCTTGATCAAAGCAGGCTATGCCAAAAGCGATGAGGAATTTCGTTCGGTCACCAAGTTTTTCTTTGAACGCTTGCCCAAAACAGAATATGAGAAAATGGGCTTCAGAGAACGCATGTGGTATTGCAAAGCCCATGTTTGGTATAGTTTATTGACCCAAGATTTTTTATCAGGTTTTAAATTCGCGACCCGATGGGTTGATCTATTTTCTAAGCATCCGCAGATGCTTCGATCTCATCCAGTGTTTTATTTGAAAGCCAATAATTTCCTATTGGAAGCCTTGGTATTGATCAAGTACACGCAGCGCTTCAAAAAAGTACTGTCTACCATGGATAGCGTATTGAATAGTCCAGATTTCCCTAAAAACGACAATCTTATGGCCATGACTTTTTTGTATCGGTATAACAATCGTTTGAATTTATACTTTCTCGAAGGTCAATTTTCTGAGGGTTTAACGATCGTCCCCGAAATATTGTCACAAATCGATCAGCATCGCTCAAAGATCGATGAACACCATGTTATGTTGCTCTATTATAAAATTGCATGTCTGCACTTTGGCTCTGACCAATATGCCAAAGCGATTGTGTATTTAAATAAAATCATCAGCAACAAGGCGTTGAAAATGAGAGAAGACTTGTTGTGTTTTACCCGTGTATTGAATCTCGTGGCGCATTATGAAGCGGGCATGGACTATCACATCGAGCAACAAATGCGCGAAACTTACAAGTTTTTGATTAAAATGGATGATTTGCATGAAGTACAAAAATCCATGATTGCCTTTATCCGAAAGCTGGGAAATATCTATCCACATGAACTGAAAGACGCTTTTCGAGAACTACATGCTACTCTTCTTCCGCTTGAAGCTGATCCTTACGAAAGACGGTCTTTTTTGTATTTAGATATACTTTCTTGGTTGGAAAGTAAAATTGAAAACCGTCCGATAGCGACAATTATTCGGCAAAAAACATTGCTCAACACGCGTCAAGGCAAGCCTGCCATAGCGCATCTTTAGGCGGGTTTGCTGTAAAAGTGAGACGTTCTTTGGTGGTGGGATGATCGATGGTGAGTGTTCTCGCATGAAGGTGAATACTACCATTGGGATTGCTTCGTTTTGAGCCATATTTAAGATCGCCTTTTATCGGCATTCCGATGGCGCTGAGTTGGGCGCGGATTTGATGATGCCTCCCCGTATGTAAATTGATGTTTAGGCAAGTATATTTTTTAAGCGGAACATGCGTTTGATAGTCCAATTGTGCCTGTTTACTTTGTGGCACTTCTTTGGCGTAGGCAAATGACTTGTTTTTGTTGGTATTGCGCACGAGCCAGTGCTCCAGAAAGCGTTGTTTTTCATTCGGATGCCCCTCAACAATCGCCCAGTAATTTTTTTGTGTTGTTCTCGATTTAAATTGTGCGTTTAGTCGGGTCAATGCTTTGGATGTTCGTGCAAAAACAACAACACCACTCGTGGGCCGATCGAGTCGATGAACGACGCCAAGAAAAACCTTGCCCGGTTTTTGAAACTTGATTTTGATGTATGCCTTTGCCTTTTCCAGTAAAGGTTGGTCTCCGGTTTGGTCTCCTTGCACCAAGTCTCCCGGGCGTTTGTTCACCACAAGCAAATGATTGTCCTCGTAAAGGACATCAATGGCCTGCTCGACTTTTTCAGTATTGTTCATTGGCGTTGGGGAAATCTCCGGCTTTGACATCTTTGGAATATTGAGCGACGGCCTGGGTGATGGTAGTGTGCAAATCGGCATATCGGCGTAAAAATCGCGGACTGAACTCTTTGCTCATTCCCAGCATATCGTGGAGCACCAAAACTTGCCCATCCACACCTTGCCCGGCTCCAATGCCAATGACGGGAATTGAAATGGCCTCAGCAACTTTTTGGGCCAAAGCCGCGGGGATTTTTTCCAATACAACCCCAAAACAGCCCACTTCCTCCAGCATTTTGGCATCTGCAATCAATTGTGCCGCTTCAGCTTCTTCTTTTGCTCGAACGGTGTAGGTGCCAAATTTGTAGATCGATTGGGGGGTAAGTCCCAAATGTCCCATTACTGGGATCCCTGCCTGAAGAATGCGCTCCAGCGATTGTCGTTCGCTGGCTCCGCCTTCGAGTTTAACGGCATGTGCCCCCGATTCTTTCATGATTCGAATGGCCGATTTTAGGGCTTCCTTCGAATCAGCTTGATAGGTACCAAAGGGCAAGTCTACAACGACCAGCGCTCTTTTTGCAGCTCGTACCACCGAACCGGCATGATAAATCATTTGGTCAAGTGTTATGGGTAAGGTGGTTTCGTGTCCAGCAATAACATTGGAAGCTGAATCACCCACAAGAATGACATCAATTCCTGCTCCATCTACCAGTGAGGCAAGTGTGAAATCGTATGAAGTAAGCATGGAAATTTTTTCTCCATCTTGTTTCATTTTAATCAAGGAATTGGTGGTCACCCTTGCATAACTTTTCTTGGCCGTTGACATGTTCGATTTTTTTTTTCAAAGGTAGTTTTTTTTCTTTGGGTCTATGACAGAAAATGCTGACAAGCTGACAGCCCTAAACAATTGGCACATTCCTTGAAATGTGTTGGAAAAACATATTAAAATGAGCAAAATAATTGGTATAGATTTAGGAACAACCAACTCTTGCGTTTCTGTTATGGAAGGAAACGAACCCGTTGTCATTCCAAATGCAGAAGGAAAGCGAACCACGCCTTCAGTCATTGCCTTTGTTGAAGGGGGTGAAATCAAAGTGGGAGACCCGGCCAAACGTCAGGCTGTGACCAACCCTACAAAAACGATCGCTTCAGTAAAACGATTCATGGGAAATAAATTCTCGGAGTCGTCAAAAGAAGCCTCAACGGTGGCCTATCAAGTGGTCAAAGGGGACAATGATACCCCACGTGTAGATATTGACGGACGTCTTTACACACCACAAGAATTGTCAGCCATGACCCTCCAGAAAATGAAAAAAACGGCCGAGGACTACCTGGGTCAGGATGTCACAGAAGCCGTAATCACAGTTCCTGCATACTTTAACGATGCCCAACGTCAAGCGACCAAAGAGGCGGGAGAAATTGCGGGGTTAAAAGTACAACGCATCATCAACGAACCCACGGCTGCTGCCTTGGCTTATGGTTTAGATAAAGGCGGAGCAGACAAAAAAATCGCCGTATATGATCTTGGAGGTGGAACCTTTGACATTTCAATCCTCGAATTGGGCGATGGTGTTTTTGAAGTGCTTTCTACCAATGGAGATACGCACTTGGGTGGAGATGACTTTGATCAAGTCATTATCGACTGGCTTGCCAATCAATTCAACGAAGCCGAAGGCATGGATTTGCGCAAAGATCCAATGGCATTGCAACGATTAAAAGAAGCGGCCGAGAAAGCAAAAATTGAGTTGTCATCTTCAACGCAGACCGAAATCAACTTGCCCTATGTCACGGCGACAGCCTCTGGACCTAAACACTTGGTGACTACATTGACGCGTTCAAAGTTTGAACAATTGGCCGATGAGTTGGTTAAACGATCAATGGCGCCTGTTAAAAAGGCTTTGGATGACGCTGGACTCTCGACCAGCGAAGTCGATGAAGTTATTCTTGTGGGCGGTTCTACCCGAATCCCTATCATCCAAGGAGAAGTTGAAAAGTTTTTTGGAAAAAAACCTTCGAAGGGTGTCAACCCCGATGAAGTTGTTGCCATCGGTGCGGCCATTCAAGGTGGCGTTTTGACAGGCGATGTAAAAGACGTATTGCTTCTCGATGTGACCCCCCTTTCCCTCGGGATTGAAACCATGGGGAGTGTCATGACAAAATTGATCGAAGCCAATACCACCATTCCAACCAAAAAGTCACAAGTGTTCTCCACTGCAGCAGACAATCAACCTTCTGTTGAGATTCATGTTTTGCAGGGCGAACGTTCAATGGCTGCCGATAATAAAACCATCGGTCGTTTTCACCTCGACGGTATTCCACCCGCTCCACGGGGGACACCACAAATCGAAGTAACCTTTGATATTGACGCCAACGGGATCATTAAAGTAACCGCTGCTGATAAAGCCACGGGTAAAACGCAGGATATTCGTATTGAAGCTTCTTCCGGACTTACTGAAGAAGAAATCGAAAAGATGAAGCAAGAGGCGGAGGCCAATGCGGAAGCAGATAAAAAAGCCCGCGAACAAGCCGATAAGCTCAATGCTGCAGATCAAATGATTTTCCAAACCGAGAGTCAGCTCAAAGAATTTGGAGAAAAACTTTCAGCCGATAAAAAGGCGCCTATTGAGGCGTCACTCGAAGAGCTTAAAAAAGCATTTGAAACAAAAGACTTGGCGGTTATAGACCCCGCTTTGGAAAAAATCAACGAGGCATGGAAGAATGCCTCCGAAGAACTTTACAAGGCACAGGCAGAAGCGCAAGGTCAGTCTGCTGGGAATGCAGCCGATTCATCTTCCTCACCCAATGAGGATCCTCAGGGAGGTGGAGATGACGTTCAAGATGTCGATTTCGAAGAGGTGAAATAACACGTTTTCTAAAGTGTTTCATAAATGGCGGTGCTTTGCATCGCCATTTTTTTTACCAGTTATGTCAATTTTCCTACCACAGGTGAACTCATACCTACCAAATTATGTAAGTCAGTTCATATTGGCGGGCAGGGTTTTTATTTTCGTTAAGACAAAAATCATAATGAATTAACCCAAGTCAAACAAAAATCTACCCAACGCCATGAAAAAGCTGTATTTATTTTTTTCCTTCACTCTTTGTTTACAATTTATTTCTGCCCAGGTAGGGATCCATGGCGATTTTGCCATCACAGAAAATACGACGGTAGGTATTTTTGGTTCTTCGCTTGAATTCGTCAATGGACGTATAGAAAGCACAACAAACAATCCAGCCCGTGTCTATATTTCGGAAAACACTGCCTGGAACAATTCTAGCCATTCCAGCTATATCGGCACTGAGGTTGAAATAGAGATGAGAGAAGATTTTATTTTTCCCGTAGGTGACGGAGGATAGTTTCATGCTATTGCTGTTCATAGCACGAACAATGCCAATGTTGTGACATCTTACATTAATGAATCTCATACGAATAGGGACCTAGCCCCACGAATGGAAAAAATTGCTCCTTTTTACTGGCAAGTCAACGCTCAATCTCCTATGGTGATAAGTCTTACTTGGCATGCAGAAAGTTCGATTACGCAGTTGACCAATACTGTTGATGCCTTGGTCATTTTAGGGTTTAACGGCAAGCGATGGGAAGAGATACCCGCTACAGTTCGTGCGCAAGATTTACTTTCATCGTCCGCCCGATCACTCACCATTGGAAGCATTACATCGGACGCCAGCGTGGATCTAAACACTTTCGAATCCTTTTCAATCGGAAGTAAAATTTATCGCTCCGGGATTAAAATTTCCGACGCTTTTCCTCCGAATGGGGATGGGAAAAACGACGTTTGGTACATCCAGTATGCCGAGCAATATCCTGCCATGAAGATCAAAATTTTCAATCGATGGGGAGAACCTGTGTTTACCACAAACTCAGGGTACCAAAACAATTGGAACGGCACCTATAAAAATAATTCAAAGAAACTTCCCAGCACTTCATATCTCTATCAAATTGATTTAGAGGGTAATGGAAATATCGATCATCAAGGCTGGGTATTCATTCAACACTAAAGCACTAATCATATCATGAATAAACTAAAATTTACACTCCCGCTTTTCTTTGTGTGTTTGACAGGGAATCTTTTCGCACAACAACAAGTCACACAGGCATTATATAAACATCACTTCAATATCATTAATCCAGCGGTGGCCGGCACCCAAGAAGGAAGTTTTTTGAATCTGACCAGTCGCAACCAATGGGCATCGCTGGACGGAGCACCAAAAACAACCGCTCTTTCCGTTGGTTTTCCTCACAGGTATAAACGTGTGGGTCTTGGTTTTTCGGTCGTCAACGATCAATTCAACATTGAGAACCAGACCTATGTGGCCGCCGATTTTTCCTATCGTCTTCAGATGTCTCGTAGCACAAGTGTTTACTTGGGATTAAAAGCAGGGTACAACGCTTACCGATTAAATTTTGACAATCAAAATATTTATGGTTACGAGGGGGTAGTTACCGATACCTCGTTGCAAAATTATTCAAGTATCCTTTCTAATATTGGAGCAGGAGTGTATCTACGGTCGCCAAAAAGTTTTGTTTCCATTTCAATCCCAAGATTATTGAACACCGAACGTCGGAAACGACAAGACGGTCAACAAGTGACCGCAACGGATCGACCTCATTTCTTCCTGAGTGCAGGGACGGCTTTTGAAATCAATGAACAGCTTTCCATTCATCCTAGTTTTTTGTTTTCAGCCGTGAGTGCCGCACCATCGCAGCTTGTCTTGGACGCAACGGCCCGTTTTGGAAAATTCATCGAAGCTGGGGTGCAATATTCAGACACTTATGGTTTGGGCGGCACCGCAATGATGAATTTGTTTGATGGCTGGAAAGTGGGGTATGCCTACTTGGCTGCAAATAGTGCAAAAGTAAACTACACCACGCACGAATTTATTTTAAAAATTCGATTAAAAGCTCCTAAACTTGATGCTCCCGCATCCATTGAAAATCAGTCCGATCCCATAAGATAAACAGATTGTTTATTTAAAAAAGCAAACCATTTTCTGCGTGTTATAATTCCAGTTATTTAGGATTAAATTGCCCACTTGCCGTGTTTTTTCCCAAGGTGAATTTGTAACTTTGAAAAAAAAAGACATGGAAAACGAGGAGAAGCTGCAATTGCTTAATGCAGCCATGGACAATTATTTGATGAAAACCCTTAACATTACGTTTAGTGATTTGGGTGATGATTATTTAATTGCAAAAATGCCCGTGAACGAACGTGTCTATCAACCTGATCGGGTTTTGCATGGGGGCGCAACTTTTGCCCTTGCAGAAACGGTGGGTAGTGTCGCTGCGCATATTTTTTCAAAAGGGGAGAAACAAATGGTGCGCGGAATAGAAATGTCGGGGAACCATATTCGCAGTGTTCAAGAAGGCCACATTTTTGCCCGGGCTCAAGCCGTTCACAAAGGACGAACGACCCAGATTTGGGAAATAAAAATTACCGACGATAAAGATCGTTTGGTGTCTTTGATTAAACTGACCACCATTACGTTGCCCAAAGAAAAATGAAAGAACATTTCGCGCCTCTTTTCGAAAAAAAGCACCCCTTTGTCTTTTTTCGATTACCCAACCAAAACAAGGTTCAATGTTATTTTCAAGAGACTTCTACTGCCTACCACACCACCGATTTTTCTTCGAGTGGATTTGTGTTTGCCCCCTTTGAGAAAACATCGACTTACCTGATGATTCCCGACATTCTGCGCAAAGAGTTTGTGTTTACACCCCAGGCAGAGGTAACGCCCAAACCCATCCCCAATTTCCTGAATGATAAAGTCCCTTTTACTGATCGAGTGAAAGCAGCTAAAAAAATCATGCAACAACAAGTGTTGCGAAAAGTTGTTTTGTCCAATCCTTTTTTGGTAGACAATGCTTTTAGCTACGTGGAAAGTTTTGAAAATTTATTGTCACTTTATCCCACTGCCTTTGTTTACCTTTTTTATCATCCAACAACGGGTTTGTGGATGGGCGCAAGCCCCGAACGATTGTTTTCGATCTCCAATAATACCCTCCAAACCGTAGCATTGGCAGGTACAATTCATCGATTGGACAGCAAAGCGCAATGGACAGAGAAAGAATTTGAGGAGCAACAAATGGTTACGGATCACATTGTTGCTGCACTTTCTCAATCAAAAGCCCTTGGGGAGATAATGGTTGACGAACGTCAAACCGTTAATGCGGGAAATTTACAGCATTTATGCACGTCGATTACTGCGGAACTGAACGACTATTCTCTAAATGAAATTATCGAAAAACTTCACCCCACTCCCGCAGTTGGAGGGTTTCCAACCGTGGAAGCTACGCAGGTGATCCATGCTTTAGAGCAGTACGATAGAACATTTTACACCGGTTTTTTGGGGCCTTTTGACCAACAGAAGAAAGTCGATTTTTTTGTCAATTTGCGATGTTCCCGATGGGAAGAAGAGCAGATTTATATTTTTTCTGGGGCCGGCATTACTGCCAAGAGCATTCCCGAAATGGAGTGGGAAGAAATCTGTCGCAAAGTATCGACGATCTATAATGCCTTGCGCTAAGTCTCTCATTTTTTACTCCTGTGTTTCTCGATGGGTTGATTGCAAGGGGTTTTGTATTTTTGTCCCGCTATGACCAATCTCTCAGAAACGAGAAAACCCATTTATTCAAATATCCCCTTGGCGCAGACCATGGTGTTGTTTTGTAAAGAAAAGTCCATTGAGCACATTGTAATCTCTCCGGGTTCACGCAATGCACCCCTAACGAAAGGGTTTACAGGAGACGCTTACTTTTCAACCTATAGCATTGTCGACGAACGTGCTGCGGCATTCTTTGCCCTAGGACTTGCCCAGCAACTCAGATCTCCTGTGGCCGTTGTATGCACTTCAGGCTCCGCATTATTGAACTATTATCCTGCGGTAGCCGAGGCGTATTATAGCGACATCCCGTTGGTTGTTCTCTCGGCAGACCGGATGCCTCATCGAATTGATATCGGCGATGGACAAACCATTCGTCAGCCACACGTTTTTGAACCTCACTTGGAAGATGCAGCGTATTTATCTCCCGACATCAGTCATGCGACAAAAACGTTGATCGATCATCCCAAGCAGCAATTGATTCCTGCTACTGCAAAGTCAGATGAGCTTTCTTTGCGTCAAGCACAAATTCAGCAACAAAATGAACAAGACATCAATCGCGTGTTGAATGCTGCCCTTGAGAAACAGGGGCCCGTTCACTTGAATTTACCTTTTGAAGAACCCTTGTATGGAGCTGCAAAAAAATCGATCGAACTCCAAACAGTCACTGCTCCATCGCTAGAAAAATCACAACCGCTTGAGTCTGCGACCATCGAGAAATGGCAATCCACATCAAAGAAAATGATTTTAGTGGGTACACTTCCTCCCGGTGGGCTATCTGCTGAAACTGTTTCGTTTATTGCTGCAGACCCTTCGATCACGGTCTTGTGCGAATCAACGTCAAATCTAAGCCACTTCAGCTTTCTTTCTTCGGTCGATGTTTTTATCGCCCCCCTTGAAGAACAAGCATCCCTTTTGGCCACCTTTCGCCCCGATCTTTTGATTACTCTCGGCGGCATGATTGTTTCCAAAAAAGTAAAAGCCTTTTTGCGAAAATTCCCACCCGCAGCACATTGGCATGTCGATCCCAAAAAAGCCTATGATACTTTCTATTGTTTGACTGCACACATGAAAATGTCTCCCCAACATTTTTTCGACCATTTGCAACAGGCACATCGAGAATATGTACGTAGCGACTATTGCGCCAAGAGTCTCCAACAATACAATCGTCATCGATTGAAAGGAATGGAATATCTCAAAACCATAGGCTTTTCCGATTTAAAGGCATTTGAAATCATTCATCAAAACCTTCCCAAAGGGGTTCAATTACAATTGGCCAACAGTTCAACCATTCGATACAATCAATTGTTTGGGTTACCGGAAGGGGTGCGGGTTTTTTGTAACCGCGGCACGAGCGGTATTGATGGAAGTACAGCGACTTCCATGGGCGCTGCTTGGAACAACGAAGAGCAAATGGTCTTTATCACGGGGGATCTCAGTTTTTTTTATGATACCAACGGGCTCTGGCACAATTATCTAAAAGCCACAACACGCATTATTCTGCTCAATAATAGTGGTGGCGGTATTTTTAGAATTCTTCCGGGTGAAAAAGATACGCCTGTCTATGACACCTATCACGAAACGGTTCAAAACCGATCGGCAAAACACCTGTGTAAAGATTTTGGAATGGACTATACCACAGTATCAACCCAATGGGGATTACGTTGGAAACTAAAACGCTTTTTCGCAACGAGTAGTCGCCCACGACTGTTGGAGATAAAAACCCCTCGAAAATTGAACGATGTCGTCTTATTGGACTATTTTCGTGCTATGATTGAAAAAAATTAATTCTAAATAAAAGGAAAATGAAGCAAGCGAATTGGACCCCAATCAAAACCTATTCAGACATTCTCTTTGAACTCTACAAAGGTGTTGCAAAGATCACGATTAACCGCCCTCAGGTGTACAATGCTTTTCGCCCGGAGACCAACAATCAAATGTTGGAAGCCATGGACATTTGTAGAGAGCGAAACGACATCGATATAGTTGTTTTCACTGGCGCGGGCGACAAGGCCTTTTGTAGCGGTGGAGACCAAAACGTGAAAGGGGTGGGGGGCTATGTTGGCGAAGACGGCGTACCGCGATTGAACGTTTTGGATTTGCACAAAAAAATACGCGAAATTCCCAAGCCAGTCATTGCTATGGTCAACGGATACGCCATTGGGGGCGGGCATGTTCTTCATGTCGTTTGTGACCTCACCATTGCGAGTGACAACGCTATTTTTGGTCAAACGGGGCCAAAGGTTGGAAGCTTCGATGGAGGTTTTGGATCATCGTATTTGGCCCGTCATGTAGGGCAAAAGAAAGCAAGAGAAATATGGTTTTTGTGTGAACAATACTCTGCACAAGAAGCCATGGAAATGGGAATGGTGAATCGCGTCGTCCCCCAAGCAGAACTAGAAACAGCTGTTTTGGAATGGTGTGCAATCATGCAAAAGAGAAGTCCGTTGGCCCTTCGAATGGTCAAGCGTTGTTTGAACGCCGAACTCGACGGGCAGCACGGTCTGATGCAATTGGCCGGGGATGCCACCCTGATGTACTATCTTATGGATGAAGCACAGGAAGGAAAACAAGCCTTTTTGGACAAACGCGATCCCAACTTTAAGCAGTATCCAAAGTTTCCATAAGATCGTTTTAAATCAGCATTTAATCTCTTTATCCTGCCCATGAAAGCACTGCTTGCACCATGGTTACTTGCAGCGCGATTGAGGACCTTGCCTTTGTCGCTTGCAGGCATTGTGTTGGGTAACGGGTATGCGCTAGCAAGCCATCGGTTTGACGGTATTATTTTTGGTCTGGCCTGTTGCACAACCATCGCCTTTCAGGTGCTGTCTAATTTTGCCAACGATTATGGCGATGGCATTAAAGGGACCGACAATGACCAACGCATAGGCCCAGATCGTGCATTGCAAAAAGGGTTGATTAGCGCCAATGCAATGCGGCGTGCGATTCAAATCAATGCGTTTGTGGCATTGGTATTTAGTGCACTGCTCATCGGTTATACATTTTCAAGCCATCAGTGGCTAGAGATTTCGTTCTTTCTTTTCTTGGGTATCGCCAGTATTATTGCTGCCATTAAATATACGGTGGGTAGTAACGCCTATGGATATTACTCCCTTGGCGATGTTTTTGTCTTTCTTTTTTTTGGGGGTGTCAGCGTAATTGGATCTTATTATTTGCAAACGCAAGATTTTCCAGCGTTTATTGTCCTTCCGGCCATTGCGGTGGGAGCGTTAAGCACAGCA
This sequence comes from Candidatus Arcticimaribacter sp., assembly GCA_011526265.1. Classification (GTDB taxonomy): domain Bacteria; phylum Bacteroidota; class Bacteroidia; order Flavobacteriales; family Flavobacteriaceae; genus Arcticimaribacter. The sequence continues at coordinate 20,059 of WTJN01000043.1, forward strand.
GTGTTGAACCTTAACAACATGCGCGACGTGGAGAATGATCGGGCCATGGCCAAAATGACATTGGCTGTTCGTTTGGGTTTAGGCAGAGCCAAGTACTATCACTTATCTCTCATTGGCATTGCCGCCATTGCTGCGATCGTTTATGTGGTATTGAAACAACCTTTCTTTTCTGGGGGACTGTTTCTGGCGGCGTTTATTCCGCTGGTTTTTCATCTCAAGCGTGTTTTTAATGTCACAAGTCCCAAAGATTTTGATCCCGAACTAAAAATTGTGGCCCTCACCACTTTTGGTTTGTCCATTTTTTGGAGTCTCAACCTTTATTTTATGGCATGATTACCGCTCGTTATTTTCAACACCGTTTACAATTCAAGAGGCCCAGTGGTACTTCTAGAGGGGTTTTACATGAAAAAGAAACGTGGTTTATACAACTCAATCAAGGCGATCGGTGGGGGATCGGCGAGTGTGGTATTTTAAGGGGGTTGAGCGTTGACGACCGACCCGATTATGAAGAAAAACTAAAATGGTTGTGCGATAACATTCACCGCGGTGAAGACGTGCTATGGTATGAACTATCGGAGTTCCCCTCGCTGCAAATGGGACTTGAGTCGGCCTTTTTATCACTCCAAGGGGAAAAGCCCTTTCAGTTATTCAACAATGAATTCGCCTTGGGAAATGATCATATTCCCATCAACGGCTTGATTTGGATGGGCGATACCGCCTTCATGGTCGATCAAGTGGAAGAAAAAATTCAGCAAGGATTTCGGTGCATCAAAATGAAAATTGGCGCGATAGACTTTGATCAAGAGTTGGCAATTCTCAAGTCTATTCGAAAGCGATTCTCTGCGCACGACATGATGATCCGCGTTGATGCAAACGGTGCGTTTGGCACAGATGCGATTTATAAATTGGAGGCCCTGCACCAACTTCAAATACATTCGATCGAGCAGCCCTTACCCCGAGGGAATTGGGAGGCACAGCGCCGTTTGTGCCAGCAAACACCACTCCCCATTGCCTTGGATGAAGAGCTTATCGGCGTTTTTTCACCGGAAGATAAAGCTGCGCTTTTGGAAGAAATCCAACCGCAGTACATTATTCTTAAACCCAGTTTTATTGGAGGGTTTCGTGGGGCTGACCAGTGGTATCAACTGGCAAAACAACGCGGCATTGACGCATGGGTCACCAGTGCATTGGAGAGCAATATTGGACTGAATGCCATAGCGCAATGGACCTATCAAAAGGGGTTTAAAGGCCCGCAGGGATTGGGAACAGGTAGCCTATTCACCAATAATATTGCCACGCCTTTGCAAATTAAAAATGGTTATCTTTCCAGCAACAAACATCGCCTATGGCCCAAACTCCCACTCGCGATTTCTTAATCGTTTTTCAAGGAAAAAAGCTCCCATTTGGCTATTACCTTTTGGGAAGTCTCATCATCATCATTTGTAGTTTTATTGGGCAATTCCCTTCCTTTTTCTTTTTGCCCGACACCCTTCCAGTCACGGACAACCCTATGGATGTTTTTAAGGATTTGGACACCAATCTCACTTTGTTTTTGTTGCTGTTTCCCTCACTGACTGCCTTCTTTGGTTTTTTGTTGGTGGTGAAGAAATTGCATGAGCAGACATTGGACGAATTGACCACTGTGCGTTCGTCGATCGACTGGAAGCGGGTGTTTTTTGGTTTTTCTTTTTGGGCGGGTCTCAGTGCGCTCATTGTTTTTATCGATGTTTCGATCAACCCGCAAGACTTTAAGTGGAATTTTGAGGCGACCCCCTTTTTCATTATGCTCCTCATTGCCTGTCTCTTCATCCCTTTTCAATCTGCCCTCGAAGAATGGATTTTTCGGGCCTATTTGATGCAAGGTTTTGCGCGCCTCACCAAAAGTAGACTATTGACCCTTGTGCTCACCTCGGTGATTTTTGGCTCACTGCACCTGTTCAACCCCGAAATCGGGAAACTGGGGTACGGCCTTTTGGCCTATTACATCGGGACGGGCTTCTTTTTTGGACTCATGACCTTGATGGATGAAGGGGCGGAGTTGGCCATTGGTTTCCATGTGGCCAATAATCTGGTCACCGCGATCTTGGTGACTGCCGATTGGACAGCCTTCCAGACTGCTTCTTTATACAAAGACATCTCCAACCCATCGCTTTTCCCCGAATTGATTCTGTTTTTGGGATTGATTTATCCAGTTACCCTCATTTATTTGGCGCGAAAATATCAATGGAAAGATTGGCAAAATAAAATTTTAGGAACAGTTCATGATGCATAGACCCAGTTATAAAAACATACACAACCGTTTTCGTTTAAACGGCACTCATTATTCTTTTGAAGCGTTGACGGAAATTGGGTATTCTTTTGTGAAAGAAGGTGCGCCATACGAACAAGCTATTGGGGATTTTTTATTGGATTGGACACACGCCAGCGATACATTGATTTTAAAAACATCGGGGTCAACGGGTCAACCCAAGCTATTGCGTTATCACAAACAAGCAATGGTCAACTCTGCTCTTGCTACGGGCGATTTTTTTCATCTTCAAGTAGGAGACAAAGCCCTTCATTGCCTGAATGCCGATTACATAGCGGGCAAAATGATGTTGGTTCGTGCCATGATTTTGGGTTTGGAAATCGATCTCGTTCCCCCCGAAGGCAACGTACTTCAGCACACCAACAAAGTCTATGACTTTGCTGCTATGGTTCCGCTTCAAGTGGCGCATTCCTTGTCTCAGTTGCCACAAATCAAGACACTCATCATTGGCGGTGCTCCTATTCCAAAAGCATTGCACAAAGAAATCGTACAACAGTCAACAGCCTGTTTTGAAACTTACGGCATGACAGAAACGGTTTCTCATATCGCTGCACGCCCCATCAATGAGGACGCAACCCCCTTCCATGTGTTGCCGGGGGTATCCATATCGCAAGACGAGAGAGAATGCCTCGTCATCGAAGCGCCGCATCTCTCCGACCAAAAGATCATCACCAATGATTTGGTTCATTTAGTCGAACAAGATGCCTTTCATTTTAGAGGGCGAATCGACCATGTGATCAATTCGGGAGGGATAAAGATTTCCCCGGAAGAAATCGAAGCGAAGCTCAGTCCGTTCATTGTACAGCCCATCCTCATTGCTGCTCTTCCCGATGAAAGCTTGGGAGAAAAAATGGTGCTCCTGGTCGAGGGGTCACTTGAAGTAGATTGGGCCGCTCTATTTTCTAAAGCCAAATTACCCCATTACAGCACACCTAAAGAAATCCACGCCTTGGCAGAATTTGCGTACACCCCCAACGGGAAAATCAAACGGGAAGCCACATTGGCGTTATTAGACTTGTAGCACCCCCATGTTGAAAGCTTGGGTGATGGGCGCATGGTTGGCGGCTTCAATGCCCATGCTGATCCATTTTCTTGTGTCAACAGGATTGATGATTGCATCGGTCCACAAACGCGCTGCTGCATATTCGGGTTGCGTCTGTGCGTCGTAGCGTTGTTTAATTTTTTCGAATAGCGCTTGTTGTTCTTTTTCGTCGATGTCAACCCCTTTCTTCTTCAAAGCACTGGCCTCAATTTGCATCAACACTTTTGCGGCTTGTGCACCGCCCATTACGGCCATTTGTGCCGTAGGCCATGCCAATATAAGTCGTGGGTCAAAGGCCTTTCCGCACATGGCATAGTTGCCTGCGCCATAGGAGTTCCCCATGATGATGGTGAATTTTGGCACCACACTGTTGGACATCGCATTGACCATTTTGGCCCCATCTTTAATGATCCCGCTGTGTTCTGCCTGACTTCCTACCATGAATCCGTTGACATCCTGAAGAAACACCAAGGGAATTTTTTTTTGATTGCAATTGGCAATAAACCGTGTTGCTTTGTCGGCAGCATCGCCATAGATGACCCCGCCCAATTGCATTTCCCCTTTTTTGTTTTTAATCACTTTTCGTTGGTTGGCCACAATCCCTACCGCCCAACCGTCGATGCGCGCATAGGCAGTGATCATTGTTTTGCCATAGCCTGCTTTGTATTCATCGATTTTGCCATCATCCACCAGTTGTTGAATGATGGGGTAGGTGTCGTAGGGCGTGTTTCTGTCTTTGGGGAGTAATCCAAAAAGGCGGTCGTTGGTCGCCGGTGGATTTTTAGGTGCAATCCGGTTGAACCCCGCCTTGGGGGATTCCCCCATCTTATCGATCAAGTTTCTAATTTTTTTCAACGCAGCAGCGTCATCGGCTACTTTGTAGTCGGTTACCCCACTGATTTCGCTATGCGTTGTTGCTCCTCCCAAGGTTTCATTGTCAATATCTTCTCCTATCGCGGCTTTTACCAGATAGCTGCCGGCCAGAAAAATACTCCCTGTTTTGTCCACAATAAGCGATTCGTCTGACATGATTGGCAAATACGCTCCACCAGCAACACAACTGCCCATGATGGCCGCAATTTGCACAATGCCCTTGCTGCTTAACTGTGCGTTGTTGCGGAAGATACGACCAAAGTGTTCTTTGTCGGGAAAAATTTCATCTTGAAGGGGCAAGAACACTCCTGCAGAGTCGACAAGGTAGATAATGGGCAAATGGTTTTCCAAGGCAATTTCCTGCGCCCGAAGGTTCTTTTTTCCCGTCATTGGAAACCATGCACCGGCTTTGACCGAGGCGTCGTTGGCCACAATCACACAAAGGCGTTGGTGAATGTAACCCAATACCACAATAACCCCAGCGGCAGGGGCACCACCGTATTCTTTATACATGTTGTGCGCTGCAAATGCACCAATTTCTAGAACAGAAGTTTGCGGATCGACAAGGGCTTGGATGCGTTCTCGTGCCGTCATTTTCCCCTTGTTTCGGAGTTTTTGAAGCTGCTTTTTGCCGCCCCCTCGTTTTATGACCGCTAGTTGCTGCTCAATACTCGCCCAGCAGAGTTTGTTGTGATCTTCGTTTTTGTTGAAGTTCAAGTCCATATCAATCTTTTGATAAAAGTAAGAAAGTTCAACAAGATGACTGTTCAATGGGATTTGAATATTTGATTGTGTGGGGCAAAATGGTCTAGAAGGGAAGCGTGAGCAGGCCATAGGGAGGAGACTGCTTCCTACGTCGCTTTGCTCGTAGTCGCAGTGACCGATGGGCACGCGTTGCCAACGCACACCAGAGGCGTTCTTTTTCATCCTCGGTTTTTGGTAAAAAATAAAACACGATATTTGTGGCTGGAAGAAAAGAACGTATGAGTTTGAACAAAAACAAAATTTTCCGGATTGCCTCATTCATTTTGGCCATCATGGGAACAGCCTTGATTCTTTTAGGATTGATCAAGTACAGAGAATACGCCATTGGTTTTTCAGTGGCTGGAGCTGGATTTTATGCCATTTCGTGGGCATTCAATGCTTTAAAAGGACGTATATAACAGGACAATGTCAGACGATAAAAAAGTAATTTTTTCGATGTCGGGGGTGTCAAAAACCTACCCGCAAGCGCAGCAACCCGTTTTAAAGAATATTTATCTGAGTTTCTTCTACGGAGCGAAGATTGGCATATTGGGACTTAATGGCTCAGGAAAATCTAGCTTACTGAAAATCATTGCGGGAATGGATAAAAACTACCAAGGTGATGTTGTTTTTTCCAGCGATTATAGTGTTGGCTATTTGGAGCAAGAACCCCAGCTTGACGACGAAAAAACAGTGTTGGAAGTCGTCAAAGAGGGAGTTGCCCAAACGGTCGCCGTTTTGGATGAATACAACAAAATCAACGATCAATTTGGTTTGCCAGAGGTTTATGAAAACCCGGACAAGATGCAGCAATTGATGGACCGTCAGGCGCAATTGCAAGACGAAATCGATGCGGTGAATGCATGGGAATTGGATACTCAGCTTGAAATTGCCATGGACGCTCTGCGGACACCGCCGGCCGATCAAAAGATCAAAGTCCTCTCGGGGGGCGAACGGCGACGCGTGGCCTTGTGCCGACTATTGCTGCAAAAACCCGACGTTTTATTGTTAGATGAGCCCACCAACCACTTGGATGCCGAGTCTGTCCATTGGCTAGAGCACCACTTGGCACAATACAAAGGAACGGTAATTGCCGTGACGCACGACCGTTATTTTTTGGACAATGTAGCCGGATGGATTTTGGAGCTCGACCGCGGAGAAGGTATTCCTTGGAAAGGCAATTACTCCTCCTGGTTGGATCAAAAGGCGAAACGATTGGCGCAGGAAGAAAAGCAAGCCTCCAAGCGGCAAAAAACCCTTGAGCGAGAACTGGAGTGGGTGCGCATGGCGCCAAAAGGGCGACAAACCAAGCAGAAGGCGCGTTTGTCCAACTACGATAAGCTGATGAGTCAAGATCAAAAGCAAGTGCAAGAAAAGTTGGAAATATTCATCCCCAATGGTCCGCGCTTGGGAACAAACGTCATCGAAGCCAAAGGCGTTGCCAAAGCGTATGACGAAAAATTGCTCTACGACGACTTGAATTTTGTTCTTCCACAAGCGGGGATTGTTGGTGTGATTGGCCCCAATGGTGCCGGAAAATCAACCATTTTTAGAATGATCATGGGCGAAGCCACCCCGGATCATGGGAGTTTTAAAGTGGGGGAGACGGTAAAATTGGCGTATGTCGATCAGTCGCATAAAAGCATTGACCCCGAGAAAACCATCTGGCAAAATTTTTCCGACGAACAAGACCTGATCATGTTGGGCGGGAAACAAATCAACTCTCGCGCTTTTTTAAGCCGGTTCAACTTTAGCGGGAACGAGCAAAACAAAAAAGTCAACACCCTCTCGGGTGGACAACGCAACCGCTTGCATTTGGCCATGACCCTCAAAGAAGAGGGGAATGTCTTGTTGCTGGACGAGCCAACCAATGATTTGGACGTTAACACCCTTCGTGCGTTGGAAGAAGGGTTAGAAAATTTTGCCGGTTGTGCTGTGGTCATCTCACACGACCGTTGGTTTTTGGACCGCATCTGTACACACATCCTTGCCTTTGAAGGCGATTCGCAGGTTTATTTTTTCGAAGGGTCCTATTCCGACTACGAGGAAAATAAAAAGAAACGTTTGGGGGGTGATGTGATTCCAAAACGCATCCAATACAAAAAACTCACCCGCGATTAAACCATGGAATTTCCTGCCTTTTTTCAGCACGTCTACTTTGATAATTCTGTTTTGGATTATACTGTTTTTGCCCTTATTCTTTTGTTGGGCCATTTGCTGAGAGGCTTTTTCACAGGTTTCATCAGCCGTTTTTTCTACAGTGTGCTCAATGCACAAGCCTATAATCTCACGAAGCAGGAATTTAGTCAGCAACTCCGTCCCCCCTTGAATACAGTGGTATTCTTGTGTGTTCTCTACGTTGCCCTCCAGCAGCTACAATACCCACTATCGTGGGCGCTGAAGCCTGCTGACGAGTTTGGGTTGCGGATGATTGCTGAAAAATTATTTTTATTGGTGTTGGCTGTTGCCGTTTTTCGGGTCATCCTTCGTTTTGTTCATATTGTGGGGGAAATACTGGTGCAGCGCGCTGCAGCCACCGACAATAAAATGGACGATCAGATTGTGCCTTTTGCCATTGAAATCATTAAGGTACTTGTCGTGGTTCTCGGTGGATTGACGATCATGAGCAGTGTTTTCGATGTGAACGTTACTGCCTTGGCCACCGGTTTGGGCATTGGTGGAATCGCCATTGCCATGGCTTCCAAAGAAAGTTTGGAAAACCTTTTGGGCTCGTTTACCATCTTTTTGGACAAACCATTTACCTATGGTGATATTGTTACGGTCAATGGATATACCGGTACGGTGGAAAAAGTTGGATTTCGCAGCACCCGCATCCGCACCTTTGACAAAAGTGTGGTGACCGTTCCCAACAAAAACATGGTCAACGCGGAGTTGGACAACTTGGGGGTGCGGCCCATTCGCCGTGTACGTTTTGATATTGGGCTCACCTACGGGACGAGCGTCGATCAGATCAAAACCATTGTGGAGGAGGTGGAAGCGTTGATCAACGCCCATCCACATACCACTACCGATGACGCGCGTGTTCGCTTTGCACAGTTTGGTTCGAGTTCACTCGATATCATGGTGGTGTATTTTGTCGACAGTCCTAGCTGGGATCTTTTGATCGACACCAAACAAACCATCAATTATCAAATCATGGAAGTGGTTCAAAAACACGGCAGCGATTTTGCCTTTCCTACCACAACGGTACATCTCGAGAAATAATGGCGTGGAAAACTGTTTTCCGTGTGTTCATGTATCTTTTCGTTGGCGGATTGCTCTTTGGAAAATGGGTGATGTCTCCCGACAAAACCTTGGACGAGCTTGCACCGAAGTACCTCAATGCCGCTTCTAAATTCATTGCTATTGACGGGATTAAGGTGCATTATCGAGACGAAGGGCAGGGGACACCAGTGCTATTAATCCACGGTACTGGCGCATCGTTGCATACCTGGGACGCATGGGCGGAAGAATTGTCAAAATCCTATCGTGTTATTCGTTTAGATTTACCCGCCTATGGATTAACCGGAGCGGATCCGCAAAAAAGATATCTGAGCACAGATTATGTGGCATTGATCAATAAGTTGACGCAAGCATTGGGCATTGAACGCTTGCACCTCGTAGGCAATTCGCTCGGGGGTCTGGTGGCTTGGCTATATGCCAGTACTTACCCCGATTCGGTTGATCGGCTTGTTTTGATCGATCCCAGCGGTTTTCCTTTTGATCAAACCCCGGCTGTGATTCGGCTGGCCAAACTCCCGGTGTTCAATCTTTTGTTGCGCTATTTTACCCCCAAAGCGTTTATTCGAAAAAATTTAAGGGAAGTCTTTTATAACGATGCATTGATCACCGATGCATTGGTGGATCGGTACTACGACTTGACCTGTTTCGAGGGCAACCGTCAAGCTTTTATTGACCGTGCCAAAATTGAGCGCGAAGATTACACTCATCGGCTAGCATCGATCGAAGCAGCGACCCTCATTCTTTGGGGCGAGAATGACGCGTGGATCCCCGTGACTGATGCCACTCGTTTTAAAAATGCCATTCCAAAATCACAGGTGCACATCATGCCAAAAACAGGACATGTTCCCATGGAGGAACGCCCCCAGGAAAGCTTGTCCATTGCCTTGGCATTTTTGCAGTCAGACTAAAGCGTCAATTCCATTTTGATGTCTCCGCGGGCATAAAAAGCATTGGCT
>WTJN01000043.1:29324-55510 GCA_011526265.1 Candidatus Arcticimaribacter sp.
AGACTAAAGCGTCAATTCCATTTTGATGTCTCCGCGGGCATAAAAAGCATTGGCTTCTAGGGGTACTTCAACAAAACCGTACTTGCGGTAGAGGTGAATGGAGTTGTTGAGTTTGGTGCTGGAGTAAAGCACAATTTTATTCCAACGGTGTTTTTCGGCATAGGCAATGGCGGCCCGCATCATGGCATTTCCGTAGCCTTGACCACGAAAATGCGGCGTAATGGCCATTTTACTGAACTCATAGTAACCCTCCCCACGAAAAATAAACGCATATGTTCCTACGATTTCACCGTCCAACTCAGCCATAAAAATCCGTCCTCCTTTGTCCAAGATCTCCGACTGTGGGTTGCTCAACACCTTTTCGTCATAGGCTTCAACTTCAAAATAAGCTTCCAGCCACTCAATATTTAAGGCCTTAAAGGCTGGGCCATCGGTCGGGGTGAATTCCCGGACAATGAAATCGTTATTCATTGCCAATCATGTCTTCAGGACGCACCCATGCATCAAATTCTTCGGCGGTGAGGTAGTCCAGTGCCAAGGCCGCTTCTTTCAACGTCGATCCATCGGCGTGGGCTTTGTTGGCAATTTCTGCGGCTTTGTAATACCCTATTTTGGTGTTGAGTGCCGTGACGAGCATCAAGGAGTTGTTGAGTAAATCATCGATGCGCTGCTGGTTGGGTTCAATGCCAACAACACAGTTGTCGGTAAAGCTCACACAGGCATCGCCAATCAAACGCGCAGAGGCTAAGATGTTTGCGGCCATCATGGGTTTGAAAACATTCAACTCGTAATGTCCTTGTGTTCCACCAACGCTAATGGCCACATCATTCCCCATGACTTGGGCACAGACCATGGTTAGGGCCTCACATTGGGTAGGGTTCACTTTTCCGGGCATGATGGAGCTGCCGGGTTCGTTGGCGGGAATAATAATTTCTCCAATACCAGAGCGTGGTCCTGAAGCCATTAAACGAATATCGTTGGCAATTTTATTTAGCGCTACAGCCAATTGCTTGAGTGCTCCGTGGCTTTCAACAATGGCATCGTGTGCGGCCAAGGCTTCAAATTTGTTTTTTGCTGAAACAAAAGGAAGCCCCGTAAACTCAGCAATGTACTCGGCCACGCGTTTGGAATATCCTTTGGGTGTATTGATTCCCGTTCCGACGGCTGTTCCACCAAGCGCAATCTCCGAAAGATGCTTTAACGTGAATTCAAGGGCAGCAATACCGTGATCGATTTGAGAAACATAGCCCGAAAACTCTTGCCCAAGGGTGAGGGGAGTAGCGTCCATCAGGTGGGTACGCCCAATCTTTACCACTTTGGAAAATGCCTCCGACTTTTTGGCCAGTGCATCGCGCAAATGACGCAATCCTGGAAGCGTGACGTCTACAATTTTTTTGTAAGCAGCAATGTGCATGCCCGTTGGAAAAGTATCATTCGAAGATTGTGATTTATTCACATCATCGTTGGGGGCTAGGGTTTTATCTCCTTCTCCCAGGGTTTTACCCGCAAGCACATGGGCTCTATTGGCAATAACTTCGTTTACGTTCATGTTGCTTTGTGTGCCTGATCCTGTCTGCCAAATGACCAATGGGAATTGGTCGTTTAACTTTCCTTCTAGGATTTCATCGCAAACTTGGGCAATCAAATCGCGTTTTGTGATATCGAGCACGCCCAATTCGTGGTTGGTATAGGCCGCTGCTTTTTTGAGATAAGCAAATCCATGCACAATTTCGATGGGCATAGAAGCAGAGGGGCCGATTTTAAAATTTTCGCGAGAACGCTCTGTTTGTGCGCCCCAGTAGACGTCTTTGGGCACTTTGACTTCCCCAAGGGTGTCTTTCTCAATTCTGAATTCCATTCAAATTTATTTTATCCAAAAATACGATAATCCCCCTATTTTTTATGTTGATAGCTCGGTGAATAAATTCAATTTTCACATTGTTTATCCACATAAAAACATTTAATTTTGTAAGCAAATTGATACCAATGTTTGAATTTGATCAGTACCTCGGATTTTTATCCTTTCTCTCTATTCTAACCATCGGGTTTTGGCTGATGATTTTTTTGCTCACTTTTGCCATTCCCTATTGGTTGACCGGTTCAATCCTCGAATGGCTCCAAGAGCGTAAAGAAGGGGTCCGCAAAGAAGTACCCAAAAGAAAATAAAAAAAGCTCCGCGACTGCGGAGCTTTTTTTTGTTCGATGCTCTAGCGTTAAAATTCAAAATCTCCACCTTGTTCTCCGCCGCTGTAGTTGCTGCGTCTTTTCCGATCCATTTTTCGTTCATTGATGCGGTAGGTGAACGTGAACACATAGGTGGGCTGTCGCCATTGAAATTCGGTATAATTGACGAAGTTTTCCGTCTCCGTTCTGCTCTTTCCTCTACTGGTGTTGAAAATATCACTGGCACGGAAAGAGAGTGTTGCTTTCTTCTTGAACAAGTTTTTATTGAGCGCTCCCGACATGGAGAAGATGCCTTGTGATTCTGTCTGTGCTGTTGCTCTAGGACCGCGGTAAAAAGCACGGAGCTGTGAGGTGAGACCTCCCGGTAAGGGAAAGCTGGCATTGACCCGTGCAAACCAACTGATGATTTCTGCATCCAACACCGTTCCCTGGTAGGTACCAATGGTATTGGCATTGAAAATATTGAAATTCCCACTGATCCGTACTTGTCTTTTGGGGGAGTAGGTCAGGGTGAATTCTGTTCCTGTTCGAATATTTTCTGCCAAATTGATGGATGTCGATCGGAGGGCAGGCACATCAATAACAGGGTCTTCGCTCACGCGAACGACAGTGCCTGTTTCTTCGGTAATACGCGTGATGACTTGTGTGGACTTGGCATAGTAGACCGATCCGTTGAAGGTAAAAGTGTCCCATCGTTTGAGATAGCCCAAGTCGAAGGTGTTCGCATAGGACGGATCGAGATCGGGATTGCCCTGACGGAAGAAAGTCAAACTGGTCAAGGATTGAAAAGGATTGAGCGACCATGCCCGCGGGCGACGAATGCGACGACTATACCCCAGGGTGATGTTTTCCTTTTCATTGAATTCGTAGGACAAGTTCAAAGTAGGAAACCAATTGGTGTATTTTTTTTCGTTGTACTGGTTGCTCGTCTGTTGGTCGATGATGATTTGAGTGTGCTCCATCCGCATTCCCATTAAGTAGGAAAACCGATCAATTTTCTTTCCAAACTGCGTATAGGCGGCACTAATGTTTTGCGTAAAACGCAGATAATTGGTGAGGTTGGTGTTGATGACATCATTTTCATTGACGATATCAAAAACCTGATAATCGGTGTCTTGCACACTGTAGTCGCCGCGAAAACCGGCTTCGAATTGCGTGTCTTTATTAATTGGCAGTACGTAATCCATCTGAAGTAAAGACCTGTTTTGTTTTTCGTCTGTAACCGATCTTTGGTTGTCTACATTGGTGTTGCGGGCAAAATCACTTTCATCTTCACGGCTCTCTTCGGTCTGGAATTCAATGACCAACTCATGCCCTTGATCGTTGAACTTTTTGGTAAAGTTGGCCGTGAATTGTTGTGAATTGTCATCCTCTGTTTCATCTTGATACCGGCCAATGGTGTTGTTGACGTTACCATTGGCATCAAGGTCTTCAATGATGGTGGTGTTGTTGCTGCTGTTGTCCGATTGACGAAGAAAACCACTAAGGGTGAGGGAGGTGTTTTTATCGAAAAAATATTCTGCCCCCAGGTTGATAAAAAAGCGTTCGCGCTGACGGTTGTAATCGCGATCTTCGTTGGTAAACGTACTGGGGTTGTCGCCGTTAAAATACTCTGAATTGAATACGCCACCTCCCAAGGATTGTGCGTCGTTGTAGGAAGTGGTGGTGAAGATATTGAGTTTGTCCGTGCGCCAGTTCAGCGATGCTGAACCACCAAATGTGGTGGGGGTTCCTGCATTGGCAATAAAACTTCCGTTAAAACCAGCCAGTTCTTCGCGTTTCAAAATAATGTTGAGGATTCCTGCGGTTCCCGCGGCTTCATAGCGTGCAGAAGGAGAGGTAATGACCTCCACTTTTTCGATCGATTCGGCGGGAAGTTGTCGCAGCGCATCGGGCCCCGAAAGCCCCACCAAACCCGAAGGCTTTCCGTTGATCAAGATGCGCACGTTGTCGTTTCCACGTAAAGAAATATTTCCTTCAACATCAACAGATACCGAGGGGATGTTGTCCATGACATCTGAAACGCTTCCCCCGCGGACAGTGATATCTCGCCCGACATTGTAGACCCGTTTGTCCAATCGAATTTCAACTTCGGTGCGCTCTCCCACCAATTCAACTTCATCCAACGCTGCCACGGATATTCCCAATGCTATGACCCCCAGTGAGGTATTCTCTTTGAGGACTACGCCTTCTCGCGTATCGCTCTCAAAGGAAATGTATTCGGTGACAATGGTATAGCGGCCCGGGAAAACTTCTATATCAAAATTTCCTTCTGCATCGGTGATGCCGCCTTGCAAAAAATCGGGGCGCCTTTTGTTTTTCAGCGTAATAGTCGCATATTCAAGAGGCTGGTTGGTTTCTTGGTCAATGACTGTTCCACTGACTGTAATTTTTTGGAAATTTTGCGGGCGACCTCCACCCGTGGGTTGGGCAATAAGGATCCACCCAAACAAAAGCATTGTGACCAATGCCAACGTATTTTTTTTCATAGCAATTCTTCGATATTTCATTAGACAACTTTTCAGTAAAAAAGTTTCACCTCCAATGAAATTTATTTTAAAAATTGGTGAAGTTTTTCGATGGGTCGAGCGACCACGGCTTTTTTGCCGCTAGAAACGATAGGGCGTTCGATCAACTTGGGATGGTCGACCATGGCTTGAATCAATGCATCTTCGTCGAGTGTGCGGTGTTTGTATTCCGACTTCCAAATGGCTTCTTGCTTGCGAAGCAGTTGGTCTGCTCTGTGTCCCAGTGCATTAAGAATCGCCTTGAGTTCCTCTGCATTCAGCGGTGTCTCCAGATAGTGGACAATCTTGTGTGGAATGTTGTTTTCCGTCAAATATTGAAGCGCCTCTCTCGACTTTCGGCAGCGGTTGTTGTGGTAAATGGTATAGTCCATCTTGACTTACTTTTTGAAAAAATTAAAGTTCTTTATTGTCTTTCTGTCCCATAAACATGAGGTAAGCCTTTAGAAAGGCATCAATGTTTCCATTGAGGACGGCATCTACATCGCTGGTTTCGTGTTGTGTGCGCACATCCTTGACCAGTTTGTAGGGTTGCATCACATAGTTGCGGATTTGAGAGCCCCATTCAATTTTCATTTTTGCGGCTTCTATGGCGTCTCTTGCCGCCATTTTTTTCTGCAGTTCTATTTCATACAGTTGGGATTTGAGCAACTGCATGGCTTTGGTTTTATTTTCCAATTGGGAACGCGTTTCAGAATTTTCGATGATGATGCCCGAAGGAGCGTGCCGCAAGCGAACAGCCGTTTCAATCTTGTTAACACTCTGACCGCCCGCTCCGCTTGATCGCATGGTCTCCCAAGTGATGTCTGCGGGATTGACAACAATCTCAATACTGTCGTCGACCAAAGGATATACGTACACAGAAACAAACGAAGTGTGGCGTTTGGCATTGCTGTCAAACGGTGAAATGCGAACCAGTCGATGGACGCCGTTTTCTCCCTTCAACCACCCAAAAGCAAAATCGCCATCAATTTCCAGCGTCACAGTTTTTATTCCTGCAACATCGCCGGCTTGGTGATTGAGTTCTTTGATTTTGAAGCCTTGTTTTTCCCCCCACATCAAATACATGCGCATGAGCATCGCAGCCCAGTCACACGACTCGGTGCCCCCAGCGCCAGCAGTAATTTGAACCACGGCACTGAGCGCATCGCCTTCTTCGGAAAGCATGTTGCGAAATTCGATCTCCTCCATGTCACCCAATAGCTTTTCATGAGCTGTGGTCAATTCGGAGGCCTCGACTTCATCGGCCTTGTAAAACTCGAGCAGCACCTCTAAATCCTCCGCTTGTTGTAGGGCATCACGGTAGTCGTTGACCCACTTTTTTTCCGTGCGAAGCACTTTCATGTGCGCTTCGGCTTTTTTTGGATCGTTCCAAAAATTGGGGTCTAGCGTGACTTCTTCTAGATTCTGTATCTGGATTTCTTTTTCATCGATGTCAAAGATACCTCCTTAACGCACCAAGGCGTTCAAAAAGACCTTTCAATTGGTCGGTTGTTAGCATGGCTTAATTTTTGGTCAAATTTAGAATTATATTGAGCTTAAATTCTTTTTGTGGGGAATATTTTTTTAGCTTGAACATCTAAACTTAAAACCGAGACCAAAGCATATGAGAAATCTATTCGTTGCCCTATTGTTGTTCATCAGCGGCTTATCTACTCCATCCTTGTCCGCTCAACGTCCCGTCAATCCTTTGTTTGAATTCAATGGTTTTTTTGACTTCAGCTATCATCACGATAGCGGGAAAGTGAAATTGAAGGTGCAACGGGCGACACAGTTGGAGGTGCCTTTTTTGTATATCAATGGGCTGAGTGCCGGAATTGGTAGCAATGATATTGGTCTGGATCGTGGGCAGTTGGGGCAACAGCGAATTGTTCATTTTAAAAAAATGGGCGATAAGTTGATGTTGGTACAACCCAACTTGAGGTACCGCAGTTCATCGAACAACCCCCTCGAACAGCAGTCCATTCGGGAAGCTTTTGCGCAGTCGGTACTCTATGGATTTACCATCGAAGAAACAACCCCAACGCACTATATCATTGATATCACTCCTTTTCTTTTGCAAGACACGCACGGCGTTGCCCAACGACTAAAGGGGAGCAAACAGGGAAGCTATCGATTGGATCCTCAACGCTCGGCGGTGGCCTTGGAGCGCACCAAATCGTTTCCGTTGAATGCGGAGTTTGATGTGATGCTTACGTTTGCTGGAGAGGACAAAGGACAATGGATCCGATCAGTGACCCCGAGTCCGAACAGCATCACGGTCCACCAGCATCATTCGTTTGTCGCGCTTCCAGAAACGCCCATGACCCCCCGTGTTTTTGATCCTAGGGCAGGAGGGATTCCGTTTGATTATTACGACTATTCAACCCCCATTAACACCTCCACACGTAAAGTCTATGCCCGTCGGCACCGGTTGGAAAAGAAATACCCAGAGGCAGTGGTTAGTGAGCCTGTAGAGCCCATTGTGTATTATTTGGATAATGGCACCCCAGAGCCCGTGCGTTCCGCACTTTTAGAAGGGGGTGCATGGTGGAATGAGGCTTTTGAGTCCGCTGGGTTTAAAAATGCTTTTCAGATTAAAATCCTTCCCGATGATGCCGACCCCATGGATGTGCGCTACAATGTGATTCAATGGGTGCACCGGTCAACCCGTGGGTGGAGTTACGGGGCCAGTGTGATCGATCCACGAACGGGCGAAATTTTGAAAGGGCATGTTAGTTTGGGGAGTCTTCGGATTCGTCAAGACTTTCTGCTTGCCCAAGCGTTTACGGCATCACCCTATGCCGGTGGCAAGGAGGACGATCAACCCATGATGGACTTTGCCTTGGCACGTATCCGCCAATTATCTGCCCATGAGATTGGGCATACATTGGGGTTTGCACATAATTTTGCGGCCAGTACCTTCGACCGAAGTTCCGTCATGGATTATCCGCATCCCACCTTGCGCCTCATCGATGGGAAAATTGATTATACCGACGCCTACGCGACCGGCATTGGCGAATGGGATAAAATTACGGTACAATACGCTTATACCGATTTTCCCGACGGCACGCAGGAAGAAAAAGCGCTTCAGCGGTTGCTGAACGATAGTTATCGTTTAGGACACCGTTTCATCACCGATCGTGATGCCCGTGCGCAAGGCGGAGCGCATCCGAAAGCACATTTGTGGGACAACGGTACTTCTGCCACCAAAGAACTTCGCCATTTATTGAATGTCCGTCAAGTAGCCTTCAATCAATTTTCGGTGGACCAACTAAAAAACGGCCAACCCTTATCGCATCTTCGCGACCGCTTTGTTCCCGTTTATTTTCTTCACCGCTATCAATTGGAAGCGGCGGTTAAGCTCGTAGGGGGGCAGGATTATGATTATAATGTCAAAGGCGGAGTGGCGCCTTTGCCACAGGCCATTGCTGCCAAAGACCAGCGGGAAGCCTTGCAAGCCATGGTCGAAACGCTCTCCCCAACCGTATTGACAATTCCAACGCATATTCGTGCATTGATGCCCCCTTTTGCCTTTGGGCATAGTGCATCTAGAGAAAGTTTTAACACCAAAACAGGACTGACTTTTGATGTCATTGGTGCAGCAGAGACCTTGACAGACCAAACCATGCATCTATTGCTCCACCCGCAACGAGTCGCAAGACTTTATCAACAAGGTGCAATCGATCAAAATCAATTGTCACTTAGTGAGGTGATGCAAGCATTGATCAAAATCACTTTTCTCACCCGGCATAAAGACCCGCTGGATCAAGCCCTACAAGCAATTGTGCAAGGAAATTTTCTGCAGCATTTGATGCAACTCGGACAACAAAAAAAGTTGCCGATGGCCGTGCAGGCAAAGGTGTTCTCGACCCTAAAGGAAGTGCAAAATCTGTGTCGTACCAACAAACATATTCAACAAGCGGCCTATTACGATCATATGATTGCAAGCTTTCTCCGCGACCCTTCAAAGATTCAACCCTATGAAGCACCCACCATCCCAGATGGTTCTCCCATCGGTGTTGATCAATCCTGTGGCTACTATGGAGGTTAATCTCATTAGCGATACAGTAACGCGTCCCTCCAAGGAAATGCTGGCCTATATGGCGGCAGCTCCTGTGGGCGATGATGTGTTTAAAGAAGACCCAACAGTGAACGCTCTAGAAGAAAAAGTCGCTCGCTTATTTGGCAAACAAGCGGCCTTGTTTTTTCCATCGGGGACCATGGCCAACCAAACGGCCATAAAATTGCACACACAACCTGGAGAGCAAATCATTTGCGATGCCTATGCCCATGTGTTTAATTATGAAGGGGGAGGAGCAAGTTTTAATAGCGGAGTGTCCTGTGCCCTTATACAAGGGAAGCAGGGCATGATTACGGCCAACCAAGTTTTGGAAAAAATCAACCCCGAGGATTTTTATCACTCTCCGCGTACCGGGCTTGTTGTGCTGGAAAACACCACCAACAAGGGCGGGGGAGCGTGCTATACCCAAAAAGACATCACGGAAATTGCGCAGGTGTGCAGCCAGCACAAATTACCTTTACACCTTGATGGGGCCCGCCTTTGGAATGCCATGGTGGCCAGTGACCTTTCTCCCACATATTTCGGCCATGCTTTTCAAACCATTTCTGTGTGTATGAGCAAGGGACTGGGGGCTCCCGTAGGATCGGTACTCGTGGGGGATCAAGCGAATATGGACAAGGCCTTGCGCATTCGGAAAATGCTGGGTGGGGGGATGCGACAAGCAGGCTATTTGGCCGCCGCTGCCATTTATGCGATCGATCACCATTGGGAAGCACTTGCTGTAGATCATCAAAAAGCAAAGGCCCTGGGCGAAGCATTGTCGGCAGTGTCCTCGGTGAAAAAAGTCGCTCCTGTAGCCACAAACATTGTCATTTTTGAAATGCACTCGGCTGCACTTGAACAAGAGTTTTTGGCCACCATGCAACGCGCGAAAATAAAACTCATTTCGATGGGGGGCGGAAAATTACGTTTTGTTACCCACCGCGATTATACCGAACAACAACACGATTATGTCCTCAGCACACTCCATCAACTTAATTCCTGAATCATGAAAAGAATTCTATTTTTTTTAAAGAGATTTGCACCTGTTTTGATTGCATTGCCAATGTTCATTGGTTGCAAAAATTCTACACCAACAATGAAAAAATCTTCTGAATTGTTACCGCCAATGGCGCAACAAAAACCCTATCAATTAAAAAAGCACAACGATATTCGCATCGATGAATTTTATTGGTTGAACGACCGTGAAAATCCAGAAGTGATCGACTATTTGGAACGAGAGAATGATTATTATCAAAAGTCTACCGCTCATCTAGAACCCTTCCAAGAGAAACTCTATGAGGAGATGAAAGGCCGCATCAAGGAGGATGACAATTCGGTGCCCTATTTCTACAACGGCTATTGGTATCTCACCCGCTTTGAAACCGGAAAAGATTATCCCATTTATTCTCGATTCAAGGACAGCTTGTCGGCTCCAGAAGAAATTTTGTTTGATGTGAATGCCTTGGCAGAGGGGCATGATTATTACCGTTTGGTAGGCATCAACATTAGTCCCGACAATACAAAGGCACTCTTTGGCGTTGATACGGTATCGCGTCGTCAATATGTGCTCAAGATCAAGGATTTGGTCACCGGTGAAATCAAGGAAACTGGAATTAACAATACCACGGGAGGAAGCGTTTGGGCAAAAGACAATCTCCATTTCTTCTACACCCAAAAAGATCCTGTGACGCTGCGGTCGAATGCCGTATTTCGTCAGCATATTGAGCAACTTGACACCGCTCCCGAGGCCGTATTTGAAGAAAAGGACGACACCTTTTCTTGCTATGTAACCACAACAAAATCAGAAGATTATGTATTGATTGGTGCGTACAGCACTTTGTCTACAGAATACCGTTTTGTGGATGCGTCTACGCCCACGGAGACGTTTGAGTTGATTCATCCCCGAGAGAATGACTTGGAGTACAGTGTTGAGCACAAAGGCGATGATTTTTATATTTTCACCAATGCTGACGGAGCCAAGAATTTCAAAGTCATGAAAACCAAGGTCAGTCAACCCGGGCGGGCATTTTGGGAAGAGGTGATGGCGCATCGCGAAGCTGTTTTGTTGGAAGATTTCGAATTGTTTGAAGACTTTTGGGTGGTCACCGAGCGCGAAAACGGATTGACCAACGTGAGAATTCAACGATGGGACGGAACAGATGATTATTATCTTCCCCTTAAAGGAGAAACCTACACGGTGTATTTGTCTACCAACATTGCTTTTGCGACCAATCAATTGCGGTATGTCTATAATTCGATGACACAACCTACCGCGGTGATTGAATTCAATATGGCAGAAAAAACGGCCAACATCCTAAAGGAACAGGTCGTGTTGGGAGACGATTTTGTGTCTGAAAATTATATTGAAAAACGCTTGTGGGCTACAGCGGCCGACGGTGTGAAGGTTCCCATTTCGTTGGTACATCACAAAAACACACGTTTAACAGCAAGCACGCCAATATTGCAATACGCCTATGGTTCCTATGGTTCAACCATCGACCCTGGATTTTCTTCCACACGTTTGAGTTTGCTCGATCGTGGTTTTGTGTATGCCATTGCGCATGTGCGTGGCGGTGAATATCTTGGCCGACAATGGTATGACAACGGTAAAATGTTTCATAAGAAAAATACTTTTAACGACTTCATTGCTTGTTCCCGCTATTTGATCGATCAAGGGTTGACCTCTGCGGATCATTTGTATGCCTATGGGGGTTCGGCCGGCGGTCTTTTGATGGGGGTCATCATTAACGAAGCACCGGAGTTGTACAAAGGAGTTATTGCAGCCGTGCCGTTTGTTGATGTTGTCACCACCATGTTGGACGACACCATCCCCTTGACCACAAGTGAATACGATGAATGGGGAAATCCAAACATAGAAGCGCAATATGACTACATCAAGTCCTATTCTCCCTACGACAATGTTAAAAAACAAGCCTATCCCAACATGCTTGTTACTACGGGTCTGCATGATTCTCAGGTGCAGTATTGGGAGCCAGCCAAGTGGGTGGCACGATTGCGCCTTCACAAGGAAGACGACACCGTCTTGTTTTTGGAAACCAATATGAAAGCGGGGCACGGCGGTGCCTCGGGGAGATTTAGCGCCCTCAAGGAAACAGCAAAAAAGTACGCTTTTCTTCTGGCATTGGAGAATACGGTCGACTGATATTTTTTGATTAAATTTGCACAGATTTTGATCTTCAAAACAACTATATGACTGCTGGCATACAAGCGTATCCAAACTTATTAGCACTCGTGGGGAACACTCCATTGATTCGTTTGAACCGCATCGTTGAAAATTTCAAAGGAGAATACTACGCCAAATGGGAGGCCTATAACCCAGGGCACTCCAACAAAGATCGTATTGCACTGCATATCATTGAAGAAGCAGAGAAGAAGGGGTTACTGAAAAAGGGAACCACCATTATTGAAACGACTTCGGGGAATACTGGTTTTAGTCTAGCCATGGTTTCCATGATCAAGGGATATGAATGTATCTTGGCAGTGAGTTCCAAGTCGTCTGAAGACAAGATCAGCATGTTGCGTTCCATGGGAGCAAAAGTATATGTATGTCCTGCCAATGTAAAGGCCGACGATCCTCGGTCGTACTATCAAGTGGCCCAGCGCATTCATCAAGAAACAAGCAACTCGATTTATATCAATCAGTACTTTAATGCGCTCAACACCTTGGCCCATTACAAGAGTACTGGCCCTGAAATATGGAAACAAACCAATGGTGAAATCACGCATTTGGTCGCATGTAGTGGGACCGGTGGAACCATCTCCGGTTGTGCCCGTTATTTGAAAGAGCAAAATCCTAATATTCGCATTATTGGTGTAGATGCCTACGGGTCTGTCCTTAAGAAATATCACGAAACGCAAGAGTTGGATCCCAAAGAGATTTATCCCTATCGCATTGAAGGATTGGGGAAGAATTTGATCCCCTCTGCAACAGATTTTGACGTCATCGATCACTTTGAAAAAGTTACCGATGAAGACAGTGCCCACACCGCAAGAGCCGTCTCAAAAAATGAGGGTATTTTTGTGGGGTATACCTGTGGTGCTGCTGTACAGGCCATCAAACAACTCCATGCGAAAGGTGAATTTGATGCCAAGAGTAAAGTAGTTGCGATTTTCCCTGATCATGGATCGCGGTACATCAGTAAAATATACAGTGATCAGTGGATGAAAGAACAAGGCTTTTTTGATTCCGATCATGTGGAAGCCTCAAATAAAGTGGAATATATCCGGTAGGAAATTCACCGGATTGGAAAATTTATGTAGATGAAAGATTTATTTGATCGAATACTTGAAAACAAGGGCCCTTTAGGAAAATGGGCCTCAGTTGCGGAAGGTTATTTTGTGTTTCCAAAATTGGAAGGACCCATTTCTAACCGCATGAAATTCAATGGGAAGGAAGTCATTACGTGGAGTGTGAATGATTATTTAGGCATGGCCAATCACCCCGAAGTGCGTGAAGTAGACGCTGCGGCTGCGGCCAAATATGGTTCAGCTTACCCCATGGGTGCACGCATGATGTCGGGCCATACCGATTTGCACGAACAACTTGAGAAAGAACTGGCGGAATTTGTGCGCAAAGAAGCCGCCTATGTATTGAATTTTGGCTACCAAGGAATTTTATCCACCATCGACACTTTGGTGTCCAAAAACGATGTAATCGTTTATGACGTTGATGCGCATGCGTGCATCATCGATGGGGTTCGTTTACATCATGGGAAGCGATTTACCTATCAGCACAACGACATAGAGAGTTTGGAAAAAAACCTGGAGCGCGCCACCAAAATGGCCGAGCAAACAGGAGGAGGGATTTTGGTGATCTCCGAAGGGGTATTTGGCATGCGCGGCGAGCAAGGACGTTTGAAAGAAATTGTTGCGCTGAAGCAGAAGTTTCAGTTCCGTCTTTTGGTTGACGACGCACACGGTTTTGGCACACTTGGTGCCACCGGTGCAGGAGCAGGCGAAGAGCAGGGCGTGCAAGACGATATTGATGTGTACTTTGCCACTTTTGCCAAGTCAATGGCCTCTACAGGAGCATTTATTGCTGCGGACAAAGAGATCATCGATTTCTTGAAATACAACATGCGCTCGCAAATGTTTGCCAAATCTCTACAGTCTGTCTTGGTAGAAGGAGCGTTGAAACGCTTGGACATGTTACGCACACGTCCCGAATTCAAGGCCAAGTTATGGGAGAACGTCGATGCATTGCAAAACGGATTGAAAGAACGCGGTTTTGATATTGGAACCACCCAAAGCTGTGTGACTCCTGTCTACCTCAAGGGAAGTATTCCCGAGGCCATGGTGCTGGTCAAAGATCTGCGCGAAAATCACGGGATCTTCTGTTCCATCGTTGTCTATCCTGTAATCCCTAAAGGGTTGATTTTATTGCGATTGATTCCAACGGCTACGCATACACTCGAAGACGTCGAGGTGACCCTCGATGCCTTCTCTGCCATCCGTGAAAAACTAGAAAACGGTATATATAAACGAATGTCAGCAGCCATTAAGGTTTCCTGATTGTTTGTTTAATCCCAACAAAAAACCCAGTATTTCACTGGGTTTTTTTATTTGATTGTTTGTGAAACAATTAATCATTCAACATCACCGGCATCACGAGCATGGTAATGTCTTCTCCTTCTTCGGTATTGTCAAGCGGTGCAATGATCCCTGCGCGGTTGGGCAGTGACATGGACAGCGAAATTTCTTCGGCGACCAAATTGTTGAGCATTTCGATCAAGAAACGCGCGTTGAAACCAATCTGAATGTCATCGCCTTGGTAGCTGCACCCCAAACGTTCTTCAGCTTTGTTGCTGAAATCAACATCTTCGGCGGAAATATTGAGTTCTGCTCCGGCGATTTTTAGGCGTATTTGGTGCGTTGTTTTGTTCGAAAATATACTCACACGTCGGAGAGAATTCAGCAGCTGATTGCGCTCAATGGTCAAAACATTGGGGTTTTCTTTTGGAATGACCGCTTCGTAGTTGGGGTATTTCCCCTCGATGAGTCGACAACTCAGTGTTGTGCGATCAAAGGAAAATTGCGCATTGGTTTCGTTGTACTCCACACTGATTTCCTCCTCACTACCTTGGAGAATTCCTTTCAAAATTTGAAGCGCTTTCTTGGGCATGATAAATTCGGCTGTGGCCGAAGCACTTAGGTCGGTACGTGTATACTTGACCAGCTTGTGCGCATCCGTGGCCACAAAAGTCAGTCCCTCTGAAGAGAATTGGAAAAACACCCCGCTCATCACTGGGCGAAGATCGTCGTTTCCAGAAGCAAAAAGGGTGGTGTTGATCGCCGTCGCCAACGTATCGCCCATGATGGTTGTTTTGCTCGGATCTTTGATGTGCACCGCCTTGGGAAAATCTTCACCGGGCAAGTAGGCCAAGCTGTATTTTCCATTGTTGGCGGAAATTTCTATGGTGTTGTTTTCCGCCGAAAATGTGAGCGGTTGTTCCGGGAATGTCTTGAGGGTATCGACCAAAAGCCTTGCGGGAACGGCCATTGTTCCTGTGGCGTTGGACTCAACATCAATGCTGGTCGACATGGTCGTTTCCAAATCTGACGCGGTGATGGTAAGCCGTTCTTGATGCAGTTCGAATAAAAAATTATCGAGAATAGGAAGGGTGTTTGAAGTGTTGATCACCCCTTGAAGAATTTGTATTTGTTTGAGCAGCTGTTGGCTTGAGACAATAAATTTCATGCGTTTTTCTTAAAAAATTTACAATCTAAAAGTAAATGAAAAATAAATTGACCAGGGATAAACTTATTAAAAGTTATTGACGATTGAATTGCTTGAAAAGGCGCAAACCTCCACCCAAAAACAAGAGGAACAACAGCGGACTCCAAAGCGCAATGAACTGAAGTGTACGCATGTTTTCATTGAGTAATACACGATCCAAAAATGCCATTTGAACGGTTTTTGATCGCAGTTGTAAGCGGGATTCTTCGCCCATTAAATAGTGGATGATGTTTTGAAGAAACAATTTGTTGCCGTAAAGATTATTGGTCCATTTGTCATAGCCCAACGCCAACGGCTCGCCTTTGTCGGTCTGGTTTTCCGCCAAATTTCCATCGGCAAAAACAGCGATTTTGGCGGGCTGCGTTGTACTGCTTTTTTCCCATGCAAAAGGCGCAACACGGTTTTGGAACAAAGAGGGGAATTCACCTTCGAGAAGCACTCCAGTCAACGCCACGGGATCCGAATACGCAGAAGGTTTTATGGGCAGTGTCGCCTCTTTTAAGGCCACGATGAAAGGCGGGGTTTTACGCTTGGTCTGTTCCGATGTTGTTAGTAATACTGTTTTTTTTAGGGGCGAAGGCAGGGTGTCGATAGAACTGACAAACCGTTGAAGTACATTACTGATGGCGCTCCCCACGGGATGATCGCGTTGGGGAGTGCTCAAAGGGTGATACACCCAAGGATATGGACGGTATTCCGAATTTGCATTTTGACCCTGTGCCAATACAATGGGGGCACTGTAGAGGTCGGAGACAATGTCTTGGTTGAGGCGGACACCATACTTGAAAAACAATTCATCGAGTTCAAGTGCGTTGGGATAGGCAAAGGCATCCCCTTGAAGAGAGAACAAACTGTCCTGCGCAACGGTGACGGGATCAATAAGATAAAGGCTACTGCCTCCGGCTTGGGTGAATTGATCCAGCATAAATTTTTCGTTTTGTGAAAAAACACCTTTTGGATTGGACATGAACAACAAGTCAAAGCGCAATAAATTTTCAAGTGTTTTTTCAGGTTGATCGGGGAAAGCTTTCAGGTCAAACGCAGCAATGTTGTAATACGGGAGCACACTTTGGAGCAGGCTAGTGATGTTTATGTCATTACTGGTCTGGTGGGATTTGATGACTGCAATTCGCTTTTTTTCTTTTAAAAAAAGTTGATGCAAGCCGTCCATTAAATGGTATTCGAGTTGTTGGATGGATTGTTCAAGACGTTCCTCCGGCAGGTCGCCTAAATTCTTTTGTAACAGGGATACACTGATGGATTTGTTCTCACTGTTCAAGATCACCCATGGCACGACAATGATTTGTTCGGTGGATTGACCGGTTTCATCGATATCAACCTCGGGAGTTAGGCCATAATTATACAGGTCTTTCAACAATGACTCTTGGTCTTGGTTGCCTTCAAAAGGATCGACAAAATTGAATTGAATTTTGGTGTTGATCTGTTGCATTTGTTGCAAAAGAACAGTCAATTCACTGCGCAGTCGGAGATAGGAGGGAGGTAGCTCGCCCCCTAACAGCACGTCCATGAATATGGGCTGATCGATTTGTTGGAGGGTAGCAACTGTTTCTTCTGCGAGAGTGTATCGTCGATCGGCTGTCATGTCCCATTGCCCGGGAACAAGTTGCGTTAACATAAGCGTACCCATACCAAAAAGAACCACAACAATGGGCGAAAGGAGTTTTGATTTCATTGTGTTCTTTTTTGAAGGTTATAAAAGGTCAAATAAAGAAATAACAAGGTGTGGGTTGCAAAGTACAGCACACTATTGAAAGGGATTACCCCTTTGCCGAGTATGCTATAGTGATGTTGTAAAGCGACGTAGTTGAGTTGAGAATACCAGAAAAAATCCGGAATCAACGCGGCTACTTGTGCCCAACCGTAATATTGAAACAGACCAACAAAAAGCGCAATAAGGAAAGCCGTAAAGGCGTTATCTACAAGGGTCGATGCCCATAAACCGGTGGCGGCAAAACATGCGGCCAATAAAAAAAGTCCCGTCAAAGACCCCCAAAAAATACCCCAATCCCAAGCGTGTTCTTCCAAAAGATAGGGGGATAGCAACAGGGCATAAAAAACGGCAATCGATAGGGCAAGTACAATGAGGGCAAGGATAGCGAAATATTTTCCTGCGATGATTGCTGTTTTTCCAATGGGTTTGGTCAAAATAATTTCTAAGGTTCCGCGCTTTATTTCGTCGGCGAAAGATTTCATGCTCAGCGCTGGGACAAACACCAATAACAACCAAGGATTGAGTTCGAAGAACAAACTTAAATCGCCAAAACCCGCTTCGATAAGATTGAAATTTCCAGAAAAAATCCACAAAAATAATCCATTGACAGAAAAGAAAATTCCCAAAAGTACATAGCCCAGAGGACTGTTAAAATACTGTCGAAAATCGTGTTTAAATAGTGCCCACATTAGTGTTTGAATTCAATGATTATGGGTGTTCGAAAATCAAGTCCAAATAGCGAGTTGGCGCTTCCCACTGTCTGGGGATTGCTTTTGTAGATGGATAACTCGAGATGTCCCGCTGCATTCCAAAGAGCAATTTTTTTCCCGTCCTCTTCACGTTGGTTTTTAGGCAAGTCAAAGTTGATTGCCGCGGCATAAGTTTCATAGACTTGGGTGAATTTAACACTTTGCGCAAAAATGGTAAAAGGCCGTGTTTTTTGAACACTCAAAAAATGCTGTTTTTTAATATTGGTCACCACATTGCCAAAATTATCGATGTAAATGACACTGCCAATGAGTTGATGCCCTGCTTCATGGAGTACAGGTTTCACCCCGGTAAGAATCTTAAGATCTTCAAAAGGGCGACCAATGACTTCTAACGCTCCTTTTCGCGACAAATGTCCTGCAACTTTGACAAATACCTCCAGCACAGGGAAGGTGGTCAATACGGTATCGTGGATATTGATTTCAACCAAGCGATCGTATCGCATTTCTTCCAGCAATAACGAAAAAATACCGTTGTTTGCACCAATGAAATAATGACCGTCAAATTGCATGACAAGGTGCTTGTTTTCGGGGGAAAGTTCTGAATCTACGCCGATGATATGAATACTTCCCTTGGGGAAGTTTTTGTAAGCATTTTTAAGGATATACGCTGCCTCAGTGTGGTTGAATGGCGAAATGCTGTGCGAGATATCCACAATTGTCGACTGCGGTAGCTCTTGAAGCAGTGCCGCTTTGATGGCTGAAACAAAATAGTCTTTATGCCCAAAATCGGTCGTCAAAGTGATGATTGACATAAAGTTTATTTTTAATTAAAATTTGTTAATTTGAAAATGTAATTTTGAGTACAAACTTACAAAACTGTGAGCACAAACGTTAATGTAGAAAGCTTTTGAACGAAATCAATATTGCCCTTACTGAAGTCAACCCACAAGATTTTTTTGGGGAACAGAACAAAACCATCGAGAGGCTCCGGGCCTACTTTCCTAAGTTAAAGATCATTGCCCGTGGGGAAACGATCAAAGCCTATGGCGAAGAGGAAATTCTCGAAGAGTTTGAAAAGCGAATGGACATGTTGGTGGCGCATTTTGGAAAGTTCAATACGCTGGATGCGAATACAATCGAATTAATTCTTTCCACTGATGGTGCCCAAGATTATGAAGTGACCGACGGGAAAGATCAAGTGATTCTTCATGGGTTGGGTGGAAAAATCATCAAAGCGAAAACCCTCAACCAGCAAAAACTGGTTCAACTGTGCCAACAAAACGACATGGTTTTTGCCATCGGCCCAGCGGGAACGGGAAAGACCTATACCAGTGTGGCATTGGCTGTTAGAGCCCTAAAGCAAAAGCAAGTCAAACGAATTATCCTGACGCGTCCTGCGGTAGAAGCTGGGGAAAACCTCGGTTTTTTACCGGGCGATATGAAAGAAAAGCTTGATCCCTATATGCAACCTCTTTATGATGCATTGCGGGATATGATCCCAGCCGAACGTTTGTCCAACTACCTTGAGAAGGGAACTATTCAGATTGCCCCGCTGGCGTTTATGCGCGGGAGAACCTTGGACAATGCTTTTGTTATTTTGGATGAAGCACAGAACACCACTCATGCCCAAATGAAAATGTTTCTTACCCGCATGGGACCCAATGCAAAATTCATCATCACCGGGGATCCCGGTCAAATTGACCTTCCCAGACGAGTAATCTCTGGATTAAAAGAAGCACTCCTTATTTTAAAAGAAACCAAAGGGATTGGTATGCTCTACTTGGATGATCGCGATGTCATTCGTCATCATCTGGTCAAGAAAGTCATCGATGCCTATAAACACATAGAACACCAAAATTAGATGAAAGCCCTCTTAAAAACGTCCTTTGCGTTGCCCGGACAGCAAACGAAATACACAGGAAAAGTGCGCGAAGTCATTACGCTCAATAATAACACTTTAGTAATGATTGCTACCGATCGGCTTTCCGCTTTTGACGTGGTCATGCCAAAAGGAATTCCCTACAAAGGGCAAATATTGAATCAAATTGCCACACAAATGCTCAACGCCACGGCAGATATTGTTCCTAATTGGTTGCAGGCCACCCCCGATCCTATGGTCTCGGTAGGTAAAATGTGTACTCCGTTCAAAGTGGAAATGGTCATTCGTGGCTATTTGTCGGGGCATGCAGCCCGAGAGTACAAGGCCGGAAAACGTGAACTCTGCGGAGTGGTGATGCCCGAGGGAATGATAGAGAATGATCGATTTCCTACCCCAATCATTACCCCGGCAACAAAAGCCGATGAAGGCCACGACGAAGACATTTCGCGCGAAGAAATCATTCGTCAGGGTATCGTTGATGAAGCCGAATACATACAATTGGAGTCCTACACTCGCGCCCTTTTTGAACGTGGAAGCGCGTTGGCCGCTGATAAAGGATTGATCTTGGTCGATACCAAGTATGAATTTGGGAAAACGGCAGAAGGAGAAATCGTGTTGATCGACGAAATTCATACGCCCGACTCATCACGATATTTTTATGCCGATGGTTATAAGGAACGTCAAGCCCAAGGAGAACCCCAAAAACAACTGTCCAAAGAGTTTGTTCGTCAGTGGCTCATATCCAACGGATTTCAAGGGTTAGAAGGGCAGGAGGTTCCGATCATGTCCGAGGCATACATTGAAGAAGTCTCTCAACGTTACATTGAGTTGTTTGAAAACATTACAGGAAAAAAATTCGAGAAGGCCGATAATAGTGATCTAGAAACGCGGATTGAAAAAAACATCTTGAGCTATCTGCAGGATAACTCCGCACGCTAAATAGTTTTCAACGTTGGTTGTTAATTTTTTTCAAACGACACGCCCTTTTAACCCCACCGATCCTTATTATATTAGCATTTCTCACGATGGCCACTAACGTACAATATACCGAAGATAACATTCGTTCCCTCGATTGGAAGGAGCATATTCGCATGCGCCCTGGAATGTATATTGGTAAATTGGGTGACGGTTCTTCACCCGATGATGGGATTTATATTTTGATCAAAGAAGTCCTCGATAACTGTATCGACGAATTTGTCATGGGGGCCGGAAAAACCATTGAAATTAAAGTCGCTGAAAATCAAGTTATCGTTCGCGATTATGGCCGAGGGATTCCGCTGGGGAAAGTCGTTGATGTGGTTTCCAAAATGAACACAGGGGGGAAATATGACTCCAGGGCATTTAAAAAATCTGTAGGATTGAATGGGGTGGGGACCAAAGCGGTCAATGCATTATCATCCTCCTTTGTTGTTGAGTCAGTTCGTGAACAACAAAGCAAGAAAGCGGCTTTTGCCTTTGGCGCATTAACCGAGGAAGGTGAAGTTATTGCTTCCAAAGCCCGCCGTGGAACTAAAGTGAGTTTTGTTCCTGACCCCGAGATCTTCAAAAACTTCAAGTTTCGGTTTGAGTACATCGTTCGGATGATCAAAAACTACGTGTATCTTAACCCCGGATTGACCATCGACTTCAACGGTGAGAAATACGTTTCCGAAAATGGATTGAAAGACTTGCTCGAAGATCAAGTCAATGCCACCGATTTGCTCTATCCCATTATTCATCTCAGGGGGGAAGATATTGAGGTGGCTATTACCCACAGTAAAACGCAGTATTCCGAGGAGTACCATTCTTTTGTCAATGGTCAAAACACCACGCAAGGAGGAACCCATCAAGCTGCATTCCGAGAGGCATATGTGAAGACGATTCGCGAGTTCTTTGGGAAAAATTATGATGCCTCAGATATTCGTAAATCCATCATTGCGGCCATTAGCATCAAGGTGATGGAACCTGTTTTTGAATCACAAACAAAAACAAAGCTCGGCTCCACAGAAATGGGTGAAGGCATGCCCTCTGTACGTGCCTATATCAATGATTTTTTGGGGACGCAGTTGGATAATCTTCTGCATAAAAATGCCGAAGTAGCTCAACACATCCAGCGAAAGATCTTACAAGCAGAAAAAGAACGTAAAGAACTCTCAGGCATACGTAAATTGGCCCGCGAGCGCGCCAAAAAAGCCAGTTTGCACAACAAGAAACTACGCGATTGTCGTGTGCATTTGGGGAACCTCAAAAAAGACCGACGTTTGGAGTCCACTTTGTTCATCACCGAGGGAGATTCGGCAAGCGGTTCCATTACCAAATCAAGAGACGTGAACACCCAAGCAGTTTTTAGTCTTCGCGGGAAGCCGCTCAACACCTATGGGATGACCAAAAAAATCGTTTACGAAAACGAAGAGTTTAACCTGTTGCAAGCAGCCCTGAATATCGAAGACGGCCTAGAAGACTTGCGTTATAATAATATCGTGATTGCCACGGATGCTGATGTCGACGGGATGCACATTCGCTTATTGTTGATCACGTTCTTTCTTCAATTTTTTCCGGAATTGATCAAAGAAGGACACCTCTATATTTTGCAAACGCCACTTTTTCGCGTGCGCAATAAAAAGGAAACGATCTACTGTTACTCTGAAACAGAGCGCATCAATGCCATTGCAAAACTAAAAGGAAAACCAGAAATCACGCGCTTCAAAGGATTGGGCGAAATTTCCCCCGATGAATTCAAGTACTTCATCGGCGATGATATCCGTCTCGACCCCGTGATGATTGACAAAAACACGACGATTGAACAATTGTTGGAATTTTATATGGGAAAAAACACCCAGAACAGACAGGAATTCATCATCAACAATCTCAAAGTAGAATTAGATATTGCCGCATTGGATGAAGGAAACTAACGAGGAATTTTACGAGCAAGAATCCGGACAGACAGACGGCAGTACTTTGGTCAAAGTCACCGGGATGTACAAAGACTG
Source organism: Candidatus Arcticimaribacter sp. (assembly GCA_011526265.1). Classification (GTDB taxonomy): domain Bacteria; phylum Bacteroidota; class Bacteroidia; order Flavobacteriales; family Flavobacteriaceae; genus Arcticimaribacter. The sequence continues at coordinate 52,126 of WTJN01000043.1, forward strand.
GTTTTTGGATTACGCTTCCTATGTAATTCTTGAACGTGCAGTTCCAGCTATTTCTGATGGATTAAAACCTGTACAGCGGCGCATCCTTCATTCGATGAAAGATCTGGATGACGGGCGCTACAATAAGGTAGCCAACATTGTGGGGCACACCATGCAATATCACCCCCATGGCGATGCCAGTATTGCGGATGCCATGGTGCAAGTGGGTCAAAAAGATTTATTGATCGATATGCAAGGAAACTGGGGGAATATTCTCACCGGTGACCGCGCAGCAGCCTCCCGATACATCGAAGCCCGATTGTCAAAATTCGCTTTGGAAGTGGTGTATAGTCCCAAAGTAACCGAATGGCAGCTTTCCTATGATGGCCGGAAGAAAGAGCCGATCCATTTGCCCGTAAAGTTTCCGTTGCTATTGGCGCAAGGGGCAGAGGGGATAGCCGTTGGCCTTTCCACCAAGATATTGCCCCATAATTTCAATGAATTATTACAGGCCAGTATTGCCTATTTGAAAGGAAAAAATTTTGTGCTTTATCCCGATTTTCAAACCGGGGGAATCATCGATGTACAGAATTACAACAACGGCCTGCGTGGCGGAAAAGTTCGTGCACGGGCTAAAATTTCGGTGCAGGACAAGAATACCCTAATCATTACAGAGATTCCTTTCAGTACAACCACGTCTTCACTGATCGATTCTATTCTGAAAGCCAATGATAAAGGGAAAATTAAGATCAAAAAAATTGAAGACAACACTGCTGCGACAGTTGAAATCATTGTGCATCTGCCCACCGGAATTTCTCCCGACAAAACCATCGATGCCCTCTATGCTTTTACGGCCTGTGAGACATCGATTTCTCCCCTTGGATGTGTCATCATTGACGATAAACCTCAGTTTATCGGTGTAACGGACATGCTTAAAATATCCACTGACACGACGGTGAATATTTTGAAAAAAGAGCTGGAGTTTAAGCTGCGGGAATTAGAGGATCAATGGCATTACGCCTCTTTGGAGCGGATATTTATTGAAAATAAAGTCTACCGCTTAATCGAAGAAGAAGAGACTTGGGAAGGCGTGTTAAGTGCCATCGATCAAGGTTTGCAGCCGTTTATTCAACACCTCAAGCGGCCTGTTATTGAAGAAGATTTGATTCGACTCACGGAGATTCGCATCAAACGCATTTCAAAATTTGATATTGATAAAGCGCAAGCCCGCATTGAAGCACTGGAAGGAGACATCGCGCAAGTGAAAAAGAATTTGGACAACCTTATTGACTTTGCCATTGATTATTTCACCCATTTGAAAAAAACCTATGGCGCAGGAAAGGAACGCAAGTCCGAAATCCGACAGTTTGATGATGTTGATGCCAAAAAAGTAGTAGTGCGTAATTTGAAGCTGTATGTCAATCGCGAAGAAGGATTTGTTGGAACCGCCATGCGAAAAGATGAATTTGTCTGCGAATGTGCAGACATCGATGATTTGATTGTCTTTACCGCATCGGGTTCCATGACGGTTGTAAAAGTAGACAGTAAAGTTTTCGTTGGAAAAGACATCATACACGTTGCAATCTTTAAAAAGAAAGATACCCGCACCATTTATAATGTGATCTATAAAGACGGGAAATTGGGCACATCCTACATGAAACGATTTGCCGTAACGGGCATCACCCGTGATAAAACATATGATATCACTCAAGGGAAGTCAGGATCTCGATTACTTTATTTTACCGCGAATCCAAACGGTGAAGCAGAACGAGTGAATGTTGTTTTGCGCAACACGGGTCAAATCAAGAAGCTAAAATGGGAATTGGATTTTGCCGACCTTCAAATCAAAGGGCGAGGGGTAAAGGGGAATATCGTATCGAAGCACAACGTCTTGAAAGTTGAATTGAAAGAAAAGGGCGTTTCTACCTTGAAACCGCGAAAAATATGGTTCGATGAAACTGTAATGAAGCTCAACCTTGACGAACGCGGCCGCTTACTCGGCGCTTTCAGAGGGGAAGATAAACTGTTGATCATTAGTCAAAAAGGCGATGCGAAAACCGTAAATCCTGAAATGACCCTTCATTTTGATCAACAACCATTGATCATTGAACGATGGGTGCCAGAAAAACCCATTACTGCTGTTTATTTCGATCCCGAAAAGTCGCGTTACTTTATCAAGCGTTTTCTCATAGAAAATGAAAACAAAGTGGAGTCCATCATTAAAGACAATGGACAAATTGTTTTTGTATCCACCGAATGGCGACCGGTCATTGATTTGGTTTTCGTGAAGCCAAGGGGTGCCGAACCAATCCCCAACAAATCAATCAATGTGGAAGAATTTATAAGTGTTAAGGGATTCAAAGCCATGGGGAATCAACTAACTGACAAAAAATTGAAAGCTGTAGAACTCACGGATAGTTTACCCTATGAGCCACCAAGCCCACCACCGCTGGCGTCTATCGAAGTAAATGATGCCAAAGACATTAGCGAGGACAATGCTCCCCAGGTGCGATTGGATTTCTAAGGAGAAACCAGTTCATTGCTAATTTTAATGATCTCCCCACGTTGTCTGTTTTCGGTATTGCCAACAAATCCATACTCAAATATATAACGATCACCACGGGTTTCAATGATCCGAATACTAATTGGACGCTTGTCTTGATTCGAAGTAGGGTGTAGTTTGGTGAGTGTGCACTCACAATCATTGATCCATCGAATGCGCGCAGAATCGACAGTCTGCTGGTAAAATTCTACTTCGAGGGTATCGTTACGAACAAATCGAGAGGTTTGTAACTGGTCACCAATGAATTGTGAAAACGTAAACGTACCCGTATGGAAAGCGGTACAATCTCTTTCAACCGAATAACAGCCAGTGAACAAGAAAGATAAGATAAGAGTGACGAAGATCGAGTGTTTCATAACAACGCAAAAGTATCACCTTTTGTGAAAGACGTCAAAACTTCCGTCGGGATAATAATGGACAATAGTGTTGGGATTTGTGTGCTTTGATTCTTGCAAAGTTTTGGAATCAGGGGGAAGAGAGGAATTATGTTGAGTTTGGGAACCATCTTTATAAGGAGGCTGCAAGTCATCAATTTCTAATGGTGACTGCATTGTTGGAGTAGGAGTGGGGGGTGGCGATAAGTTTTCGCCTTTGAGCAACCAAATAAAGTCTACTTCGGGAAAAGCATGCTCAACCTTGGATAAGAAATCAAGACTTGGCTTGTTTCTTCCTGAGAGAACATGCGAAACCAAAGAACGTTGGACGCCAATTTTTTCAGCAAAGGCTGCAGCAGTTATTTTGTGTTGTCCCATAAGATCTTGAATCCGGGCAACAATTTCGGTAGTATTCAACATTGTATACAATATTATATCAATTCAAAGATACAAAAAAGATCAGTCGACA